>JAISHX010000004.1 GCA_031262335.1 Clostridiales bacterium | reverse complement strand
ATTATTACTTCGAACAATGCCGACAAGTTCAAACTGACAATTGAAGGACGTGTTGACACTCAAACAGCACCACAATTGCAAAAGGAATTACTTTCGGCAATCGGGAATTACAAAGACATAGTTATTGATTTTAGCAGTGTCGCTTATGTTTCAAGTGCAGGATTAAGATTTTTGTTAATGGGGGAAAAAGCAGTAAAAAAATCCGGAGGCAGTCAAGTTCTTATAAACGTTTCAGAAGAAATTATGGAAATTTTTAGTATGACAGGCTTTTCGGAAATTTTAACCATAGAGGAAGAATAATGAAACACTTGACCGTTCAGGCAAAAATTGAATCACTTGAAGAAGTGATTGATTTTATTCAGGAAGAAA
Organism: Clostridiales bacterium; assembly: GCA_031262335.1. GTDB lineage: Bacteria > Bacillota > Clostridia > Lachnospirales > WRAX01 > JAISHX01. The sequence goes on along the minus strand of JAISHX010000004.1, from coordinate 3,284 downwards.
TGTCTTATGTTGCTCAAAAAATAGTGAATCAAATTTCTATCGTCGTTGAAGAAATTTTTGCAAATATCGCTAACTATGCCTACCCCTACAACGGCGGAATGGCGGAAATAAGCGTTGATACAACGAATGATGTTCTTACAATGAGTTTTGAAGACAGCGGAGAACCATATAATCCTCTTGAAAAGGATGACCCCGATATAACACTTTCCGCGGAAATGCGTGATATTGGAGGCTTGGGGATATTTATGGCTAAAAAACTTTCTGACAGTATTAGCTACAACTACAAAGACGGCAAAAACATCCTTACTATTACAAAAAATATATGCCGTAACGGTTAGGAGGCAAACGAGTTGGACCTTTCTTCCAACGAGCGCCTGACAGGGCAGGTTGTGGAAAAATATCTTATTCCAAGTATTTTTGCACAACTCGGTACAAAAATAAGTATTCTTATTGATGCACTTATAATAGGGAATCTGCTTGGCGGAAACGGACTTGCCGTTATTAGTATTGTTGCGCCGATTGACTTGCTTTTTATGTCAATCGGCTCTCTGATTGGCGTTGGCTCAAGCATAAATTCAAGTCTGCGTCTTGGTGAGGGTGATACAGAAAGTGCAAACGCATTATATACTTTATCTGTTTTCGCGGCAATAGCTTTTGGTATCATACTTAGTTGCGGAGTGTTTTTTGCTCCGTTTACCGCAACTGTTTTAGGTGCAGAAGGAAATGTAAGAAACCTTGCCGTAACATATTTGCGTTGTTATATACCATGTGCAGTTTTTGTTATATTAACATATATTCCGCTGAATTATCTGAAAGTAATAGGAAAGCCAAAAGCAGCAATGGGTATGTTGTTAATAATGGGTTCTGTTAATACAGTCCTTTCTCTTATTCTTGCCGGATTATGCAAATTGGGTATTGCAGGTGTTGCAATCGGTACTTCTGTTTCATACGCCGCAACATTTGCTTATGGTCAAATCATGTTTAATTCTGCAAATGACCGTTCAGTTCATCTTTCAAAACTCTCCTTATCATTAAAGCATATAAAAAATACGTTTTTTTCCGGCACACCTTCTGCATTGAATAATGTTCTGCGTGCGGTACAAACCGTATTTATAAACAGGCTTTTTGTGTCCTATGGAGCCGCTATATTTTTGCCTGCTTATTCTCTTTTAAATTCCGTAACAGGAATAATAAATGCAGTAATCTTTGGTGTTTCTCAAACTGCTTTGCCTATTTGCGGCATTTCATACGGAGAAAGAGATTTCCGTACTGTTAAAAATGTTGTAAAAAAAATAACAAAAACAGGTAGTATTATTATTGCTTGTTTAGCTGTTTTACTGATTTTATGCAGAGGATTTATCGTTGATGCGTTTTCTCTTACGTTTGAGGAGCGGCAAAGCAGTAAAGAAGCTATAATATTTCTTGCTTTATCTGTAAATTTTTATTTATTAAACAATATAGCATCAAACTTTTTTACAGCAACAAAAAGACCGCAATTATCTCTTTTAATTGTAACTTGCCGTCTTATTTTCTTTATGATTATACCTGCATATATTTTATTCCCGATTATTCATCAATACGCTGTTTGGACTGCTCTAATTTTAGGAGAATTTCTTACTATAATAACAATATTCATTGTTGCGAAAATCATGCGAGCAAAAAATCCGCATATTGGCTCATTACTGCTTGATACAACTTTGCTTGAAGGAATAAAATTTATTGATTTTTCAGTTGAGAATACTAATGAATCGGCTGTTTACGCATCACAAAAAATCGGAGACTTTTGTGAAGAGTCAGGTATTATGCCGAAACAAACAATGGCGATAAGTTTAGCTATCGAAGAAATAGTTGTCTTAATCACAAATCATGCTACAAATTCAGGGAAAAAAGAACTCATAGATATTAGAATAATACGAACAGCAAGCGGCATAATAATGAGAATCCGTGACGGAGGAAATCAATTTAACCCTATTGAATACAATAATCTTCACGGAGAAGAATTAGAAAGTGATGCGCTTGGAATTGCTATGATTACTAAAATAACAAAAAAAGTTGAATATAACCGTACTTTTGGCATAAACAATCTTATTTTGGAAATTTAAAGATTTTTCAAATACAAAATTTCTTCTTTCGTTAAAAACCGATATTCACCGACAGCTAATTCACCAATGTTGATATTTCCGATTTTTATTCTTTTTAAAGCCGTTACAGAATGCCCTACCGATTCTAACATTTTTCTGATTTGTCTGTTTTTACCTTCTCTTATGTAGATTTCTATTTCAGAGAATTTTTCATTTCTTTCTATTATTTCAACTTGCGCCGGTAATGTTTTAATCTTGTTTCCGTCAGATTCTGTTATTACTACGCCGTTTTTTAAAGACGCGATTTGTTTATCCGAAATGAATCCTTTTGTTTTCACATAATATACTTTAAATATTTTATGTTTTGGGTGAGTGAGCTTATTTGTAAGCTCACCGTCGTTTGTCAACAGCAACAGCCCTGATGTATCATAGTCAAGCCGTCCTACGGGAAAAACGCGTTCATTTACATTTTTTAAGCAATCTAATACTGTTTTTCTCTCAAATTGGTCATGAGCAGTACAAATATACCCCGCCGGTTTATTAAGCATAATATAAATGAATTTTTCTTGCTTTATAAGGTTTCCGTCAACGCTAACCTTTTGTACAGTTTCATCTATACTTGTGCCGAGCTGCTGTACAATCTTTCCGTCGACTGTTACATGTCCTTCTAAAATAAGCTGTTCGGCTTTGCGGCGTGATGCAACGCCGCAAAGCGCAATATATTTTTGCAATCTCATATATTATCTCCAAATTAAAACTCCGGAAGGCATACTTCCGTTTTATTCCAAGTCGCAAGACCAAAAAATTCGCAAAGAACTTTCTCAAGGGAAGTTTTAAAATCATGTCTTTCTATATTTTCCTGAGCAAATACGGGAAACTCTTTAAGCAATTGATAGTCTGAATAAATTTTAACAGTTGCTATTTGCTCCCCTTTTGCAATCGGGGCTTTTATTTCATTCGGAACTACCAACACTTTTGCTTCTTCTTCTTCTTTTAGCGGAAAACTAACCGATTCGGGATAGCAAAATTCAATTTGTTTAGTCTTGGAACGCGAAATTTCCGCAACTCCGGCATAATCCCCTTCATTGATTATGTTCTTCATATCGTAAGTTTTAAATGAATAATTCATAATATTTTTTGTATCGGTAAATTTTCGGGTTTTTCCGGCAGTAGATCGGAAGAGCACACGTCTGAACTCCAGTC
>JAISHX010000051.1 GCA_031262335.1 Clostridiales bacterium | reverse complement strand
TTGCCGGAACCCGCACTTCCGATAAACGCTGTTGTTTCCCCGGGTTTTGCCGTAAACGAAATATTTTTAAGTACATATTCTTCCGCGCCGGGATATTTAAACGAAACATTTTTAAATTGAACAGTAACTTTGTTTAATTTTTCAAGCTTTGTATTATTTGATTCATCTTTAACAGAAACATCGGTCTTGAGAACATCGGCAATACGTTTTCCGGCGACTATTGCACGCGGCGCCATCATAGAAAGCATTGAAATCATCAAGAACGCGCTTATTATTTGCATTGAATAAGAAATAAACGCCATCATACTGCCTATTTCCATATTTCCGGCATCAATCTGTTTAGTACCAACCCATACAATTAAAAGCGTAACAGCGTTAAACAAGAACATCATAAGAGGCATCATTGTCCACATGATTTTTGTTATAAAAATATTAAGATTCATTAAGTCAGACGCGGCTTTTCTGAATTTTTTCTCTTCGTGTTGCTCATTAGAAAACGCTCTTACGACCATTAGTCCGTTAAGAGATTCTCTCATTACAAGGTTTACCTTGTCAACAAGAGTTTGGGCGATTTTAAATTTCGGAACAGCAAACAAAAACATAATTACGACAATTACACTCATTACCGCAACAGCAAGTCCTATTATCCATGTCATTGAAACGTCTGTTGCAAGAACTTTAATTATGCCGCCAATTCCAAGAATCGGCGCATAAACAATAAAGCGCAATACCATAGGAACAATCATTTGCACTTGCTGAACATCGTTCGTACTTCTTGTGATAAGTGATGCTGTGCCGAATTTATCTGTTTCGTTTGCGGAAAAGCTGATTATTTTTTCAAAGATAGCACGGCGAATATCACGCCCGAAGCCCGCACCGATTTTACCTGCCAAAAAGCTCTCGAAAACTATTGCAACCATTATAATAAAGGCAAATCCGAGCATTTTCAGTCCGTTCATAATAACATAATCATTAGAGAATTTATCTAAGTCGATACCGAGGGTAGTATAATTCTGCTTAATAATTTCTGTAGTTGCCGCCAAAAGCGTGCTTTCGGACATTTGATTTACTGACGCCATAGTTTCTTCCATTATCGATTCCGGCGGCGGAGATGTGCTTGAAAGCATCATTTGCTGCATGCTTGCAAGCAAAATTAACGCTTTTCCCGTAACAGTTGATAGGTTTTCCTTTTCATTGGTTTTTAACTTGTTGCGGACAACAATGTCCTGTTCAGATACTACAGGGTATTTTTTGATATATTTTTCATCACCCGCATAAATTTTAGTATAACTGTTTTTAAGAAATTCTCTGTCTGTTTCGGTAAAAATATCGTATTTTTCAGTAGTGCTGATAAGAGCGTCGAATGTTGAAGAAAGCATTGCCTCAGGCGCTGCGGAATCTATACCTCCGCGGCTTATACCGGAATCAACTAAATCTGCCGAATATGTAGGCAGAGTCAGTTCACCGTAAGCCTGCAACGCCAAAAACATTACCGCCAAAACAAGAAGCGGCACAAACGGTTTCAGATACTTAAAAAGATATGTCATCCTTTATCTCCTTTCTTTGTCGCTTTCTAATTTTACCATTATACCGCTTTCATTACAATAAATTTTATTAATAATTTTTGTTTCTTTCCTTGACAATGTAAATTTTCTAATGGTATAATCATTTGGTACATTCAAGGCATTAAAAAACTGTGCCTTGACTATAAAAAATACGCACGCCGTTTTTCTCGGGTAAATGAGAAACTAAAGAAACGGCGGAGGCGAACCCGGGAGGTTAATTATGGGTGTTATAGCAATGAAACAACTTCTTGAAGCAGGTGTCCATTTCGGGCATCAAAAAAAGCGTTGGGACCCGCGCATGAAAGATTATATCTTTGCGGAAAGAAACGGTATTTATATCATTGATTTGCAGAAAACCGTAAAAAAAGTTGATGACGCATACCGCAAAGTCGCAGAGATTATCAGTAATAATGGCGAAATTCTTTTTGTAGGTACAAAAAAGCAAGCACAGGAATCAATTAAAGAAGAAGCGGAACGTTGCGGAATGTATTTTATCAACGAGCGTTGGCTTGGCGGCATGCTTACAAACTTCGGAACGATTCAAAAAAGAATAAAAAGACTCAAGGAACTCGAAAAAATGGTTGAGGACGGCACGCTTGATGTTTTGCCTAAAAAAGAAGTTGCTAAACTCCTTCACGAAAAAGAAAAACTTGACCGCAATATTGGCGGAATTAAAAATATGAAACGTATTCCGGATGTATTGTTTGTTGTTGACCCTCGCAAGGAACACATTGCGATTCTTGAGGCTCATGCTCTCGGAATCCCTGTATGTGCAATAGTTGATACAAATTGCAATCCTGAAGAAATTGATTTTGTCATTCCGGGTAATGATGACGCTATTCGCGCTATCAAACTCATAGCAGGCAAAATTGCCGACGCTGTTCTTGAGGCAAAGCAAGGCGAGCAAACGACTAACGCTGCCGCCGCAGAACAAACTGCTCCTGCCGAAGAAATAGCATACTAAAAAGATTCTAAAATTTTATCGGAGGTTTATAATATATGGCAATTACGCCTGCACAAATAAGAGAACTGCGTGAAATTTCAGGCGCAGGTATGACCGCTTGCAAAAAAGCATTGGAAGAATCCGGCGGAGATATTCAAAAAGCCGTAACTATATTGCGTGAAAAAGGACTTGCAACAGCAGCAAAAAAAGCCGGCAGAATTGCCGCCGAAGGAATTGTTTATTCTTATATTTCGGACGACGGCAAAACAGGCACAGTCATTGAAATCAACTGCGAAACAGATTTTGTCGCCAAAAATCCTGAATTTAAAAAATTTGTTCAGCAAATCGGGGAATATATTTTA
>JAISHX010000018.1 GCA_031262335.1 Clostridiales bacterium | reverse complement strand
AGTGCCGCCGCGCAGGTGCGAATCCACATTGATGAACTTCGTCCAAATATGATTGTTGCAAAAGACGTTATTGCCTCTAACGGCGTTTTGCTTGTTGCGCGTGATACAATGCTTAACCACGTAAGTTATACGAAGCTGAAAATCAATAAAATCAAAGCCGTTTCAATCAAAGCATTCTCGATTGATTACGAGACACCAACGTTTCTTGAAGACGAGGCAAATGAAAGTAAACGAGTCAGCGAGGTTATGCGACGTGACCCTAATGTTCCGCCGGTACCTGTTGCCGATACACAAAAATTTCATGACTTTGCCGAAGATTATGAAAAAAGTCTCGCGACTGTCCATGAGGATATTGAGTCCGTTGTTGACGGAGCCGACATTGATGTTGAAAAATTTTTTGAATCCACAAACAGCGTTATGAAAAAACTTCAGTTTAAGACAGATGTATTTCCGTATCTTAACGCAATGCAAGACGGTTCTGACCAAATTTTCGGACATTGTGCAAATGTTGCCCTGCTTGCCAACCTTTTTGGAAGTTGGCTCAATATGGACGAACATACACTTGCTAACTTAGTTACAGCAGGCATGTTGCATGACATAGGAAAATTGAAAGTTCCAAAGGAAATACTGGATAAACCGGGACATCTCACCGAAACTGAAATGGCAGAGGCAAGAAATCATGCTGTGTACGGCTACAGAATTTTGGAAAACAAGCAAGTCGCGCTGGAAGTTAAGCAAACCGCACTAATGCACCATGAGAGGCTTGACGGCTCAGGTTATCCTGTGGGGGCAAAAGGTGATAAAATTAAATATTTTGCAAAAATTATTTCGATTTGCGATATTTATGATGCAATGACATCTGACCGTCCTTATCGTAAGAAAATTTGTCCGTTTGAGGTAATACGCCAGTTTGAGCAAAGTAGTTTCGCCTCAATAGATACGGAATTATTGCTGATTTTCTTACAAAACATATCGTATACTTATATAAGCTCCCGTGTCCGCCTTAGCGACGACAGACTCGGTGAGGTTACTTTTATTAACCGCAACCATTTGTCGCGTCCGACAATTTTCGTTGATGACGGTGAAGTTGTCGACTTGATAAGAGATAAAAATATAGATGTTGCCGAGATTTTTTAGTAATTCCGGCGGGAGATTTTTGCTCCCGCCTTTTTTAGTTAAGCTTTTTTCAAATGTGACCGAAATATAAAAAGAGAATAACAAGACGGGGGGATTTTTGATGGCTCAGGAAAAACCTGTCTACAGGAGGGGTACTGTACTCTCTGCCAAAATAATAGAAAAAGAAAAATATTCGGTAACGCTTTTGACGGAAAAAAAAGAAATCCTGAATGTGCGTTCAGGGCGTATTTCAGGGCAGAAAGGCGACAGAATCTATTTGGAAGTGCTTCGTGACGGAAACAGCTTTGTCATGAAGCAAGTTTTCCCTGATGTGATTCAAATTTCAGAAGATGCGCTGAAAATGGCGCGTATGTAAAATATAGGATTTTCATACAGCTTTTTAGCGGGGAGGAATTTTTTTATGCGGCAGGCAACAACAGTTTCTAATGAATATAAAAGAACAACCGTGGGAGATTTGCCGGCAAAAACGGCAAAACCCGCACTCAAAAAAGGTAACGTACTCTCCGCAATAATAACTCAAAAGGGAGAACAATCAACAACGCTTATTACAGAGCGTGACGAGGTTCTTAATGTCAAATCAGGAGAGATAAAAGGGCGGGAAGGCGACAGGATTTTTCTTGAAGTGATGAAGGACGGCGGACAGTTTGTTATGCGGCAGGTGTTTCCGGAAGGAGAACAAAAGACATTCCGTAACGTTATGAAAAAAGCGGAAACGGAAAGTCTTAAAGACCTTGTCGAAGAACTCGGATACGCTGAACCGGAAAGCGTCAAAACGCTTAAAGACGCTTTTGCGGAAGATAAAATTCGCACATCACAGCTTGAGGCAAAAATTCGGCGTGATATGTCCGGCGCAATTAACAACACAACAGGCACGGCAATAGCGTTGCTTGCGGCAGAAGGTGTTTCTGTTTCCAAAATACCGCTAAGTGTGCTTAATGAAGTTGTATCGGATATAGAAGCAAATCCTTTTATTATTGCGGAAGAAAAAAAACCGCAGCTTTCCGGCAAAATAGAAAGCGCATTGCAAAGAGCCGGTATACCTCCAAACGCCAGTAACGTAAAATCTTTGCAAACCGTACTGCAAAAATTCTCGGCGGCTAAAACACTTTCCGATGTGGAAATATCGTTTGCGGTTGCGTCAAATAAGGCTCCGACGCTTGAAAATGCCTATGCGGCGAAGTTTTCGGGTGCGAAACAATCAACAGAACAAAATCCGGAATCTTTTGCCGCTGAAATTAAAGACTTTTTCTCTCGCCGAAATATTGCTGATACAAGGCAAAATATGAACGCCGCGCAATCTCTTTTGCAAAATAATGTTGATATATCAGAAGAAACTTTGCTGAAATTTAAAGTCTTTAAAAATATAGAAGCTTTTTCAGAAACACGGCTTTTGGATTCTGCCGCCGCACTTATTAAGGCAGGTAAGAAAGCGTCTGAAATTTTGCTTGACGCAAGATTTTCAGCGACTGACGAAACGGAACAAGTTCAGGAAATTCCGAAAGAAGTTGCCGAAACGCCCGAAATGCGCGTTCCGGAAATAAAAACTCCGCATGTTGCTACTCGCACAGAAGCTGTTTCAGAATCAGAGCGTAAACTTGCTGAAGAATACCGTGAATTTCTTAAAGATTTGCCGCGTCTTGCCGAAAATACAGCGCGTACGCCATATGCAAATAAAAGAACAATTTTGGAAATTGCAGTAAGACTTACGTATGAATCAGCGTCGGTTTTGGTTGGTAAAAATATCAAAATTGATGTTATGCCGCTTGACAACGCTCTTAGCGAGGTTATTAAAGCAGAAAACGAAGTCTTTGCAAAAAGACTCGGTTATGCGGGTGTTGACGCGTCAGACTCAAATATTTCGGCAATGGAACGAATCGTCACCGAAACAAAGATGCTTACCTATTCACAGCCGTCGTTTTATAAAGAAGTGCTTTCCGGAGAGGCGGTTCTGTCGCTTAAACATATGTCTAAAGCTGCAAGGAATGATTTCTTCGGTGAATTTGCCGAAATTCAAACCGCTCCAAACGCTCTCCGAGGTGACTCATTTGCAAAAGCGGAAGGTTTGTTTGCTCCTGTTTTGGAATCGCTTGGATATGATACAGCTCCTGAAACAATTCGTGCCGCGCAAATACTTTCAATGAATAATATTGATATAACAGAAGAAGCATTGCGGAAAGTCAAACTTGCGGATGCAAAAGTCAATCGTTTGTACAGAAAACTTACACCGGCTGTCGCCGCGCAGATGATTGCGGACGGATTTGACGGATATACAGCACCTATTGACGATGTTTTGGAATATATTGATAAATTTGCCGACAAATACGGAGAAAATTCATTTGAAACGCTGGCAAAAAATATATATATTGCTGAAAAATCCGGTGTTATTTCTGAAGAAAACAGAAAACATATTATGGAATTTTACGGAGTTTTGAATGCTGTATTAAAGAACAAAGGGTCTGTTGGCGCAACTGTCGGCGCAGGCAAAACTCTTACTGTTGCACATTTGTATGAAGCGGCGAAATTTGCCGGAAAGCATACCGATATTAAGTCGGAAGGCATTGAGTATTTGAATATGGCAGTAAAGCGTCTTGCTGAAGCGGCACACCCGCAAGCACTTGACAAAGTTCTTGCAAACAACAGCAATGCGGACTTTATGAATATGAGCGTTGAAGAATTAACAGAACAGCTTGAAAATTTTACCGGTAATTTATCGTCAACAGCATATAAAAACCCATTTGAGGACTTACAGGGAGTTCCCGCAGGGGCGGTACTTATTATGCAGCGTGCCGGAATTACAGTTTCTGCAAATAATATTATCACGCTTAAAAGACTGCTGAAAAATAATTCGTTTGGCGCGGAAACAATTGCCGAGCTTGCCGAAAATTCTGAAAGTGTTAAAGAAGCGTTTGAATCGTTT
>JAISHX010000121.1 GCA_031262335.1 Clostridiales bacterium | reverse complement strand
GGCAAATCTCTTAAAGAATCCGTTCAAACCGCCGTTAATTTCACGGTTGAGGCAATAAAACTTACCGCTGCGGAAGGCGGCTCCTCAAGAATGGGAGTAAGATTTGAATCTGTTTTAGGCGAATACGCAAAATCTCTTTAAATATTGAATGGGTTCGGTGACAAAACCGTGAGGCTCTGCCCCACACCCCATTTCTTTCTTCTTTAAAGAAGAAAGAAACAAAGAAGATAACATTTGCAGACGGAATTTGTCTGTAAATTTACAGCTACATTCCGTCTGCAAATGAAGGGATTCCAAAGGGGCGAAGTGTGCCCAAAGGCACACGATTTGAGCGCGGCGCTTGAAAGCCCCCAAGGTCTTATCTATTTTCTTTTAATCTTTTTGCGAAAAAAGCGCAGTCGCTTACCTGCCCTTTATAATTTATCTCCAAATTTTAATAAGCCTTTTGGCAACATCAACAAAACCGGCTTTTTCAACATCCTCTGCCGCAACTAAGTCACTTCTTCCGATTTCTTTTCCGTCGTAAGAATAAATTACTTCGCCGACTTTATCTCCGGCGGAAACAGGAGCCTCAACCGAATCCATATTTATTACTGTTTCAAGCTCTCCGGAACTTGCTTTCGGAACAACAACACAAACATTGCTTTTGACACTTGCTTTTACGGCTTCTTCCGCACCTTTTGTAACAACAGCTTCTCCTGCCTCAGTTCCGGCAGACATACCTTGTGCAGTCTTAAAATTTGCGTAACCATAGTCAAGCATTTTCATTACTTCCTGAAAGCGGATATTAGGTGTCGGCGCGGCAAGTACAACAGAAACAAGGCTTAAATCGTTTTTTTCAGCCGTACCGACAAGGCAGTATAAAGCTCTGCCTGTGCTGCCTGTTTTCAAGCCGGTTGCGCCATTATACCAGCGAATAAGCTTATTTGTATTTGTCAAACCAAATTCCTCTTCGCCGCGGCGTGTTTTATGCGTAATTGAATCTTGCCATGTTTTTGTAAATTCAAATATTGACGAATGTTTGTTGATTATTTCCTTCGCTATTTTTGCCATATCGCGTGCCGAAGTATAATGCCCGTCCTCATCAAGACCGCAGGCATTTTTAAAGTGTGTGTTTTCGCAACCAAGAGTTTTGGCACGCTCGTTCATTAGGGCAACAAAAGATTCTTCACTGCCTGCCACAAACTCCGCCATTGCAACAGCGGCGTCATTTGCCGACGCTATTACTATTGACTTAACAAGTTCTCGCACAGGCTGCTGTTCGTTCGGCTCCAAAAAAACCTGTGAGCCTCCCATACTTGCCGCGTGTTCACTTACTGTAACAACGTCGTCCCAGCTTATTTTTCCGGAAGCAACAGCTTCATAAATCAAAAGAATTGTCATTGTTTTTGTAACACTTGCCGGTGCAAGACGTTCGTCGGCATTGTTTTCGTACAGCACTTTGCCGCTTGATGCCTCAATAAGTATCGACGACTTTGCGTCTACATTCAGAACTCCGCCTTCTGCTTCTGTTTCCATTGAAAAAGACGTTTGCGTACAAACGAACGAAATCAACAGAAACACAAAAACAACAGCAACGGGGAGTATATTTTTATTTAATCTTACCATAACTACATTCCTTTCTTAAATTGTTCTTAGGCTATGTTTAAATCCAACGGATTCCAACAAAGTCCGAAGTTGTCCTTACGTTTCATTATTAGATTTTTGTTGTCGAAATATGCTTTTTTTTATATCCAATTGTTTCAATTTGAAAGGATTGTCTGTATGAATATTGTATTGCTTGAACCTGAAATTCCCCATAACACAGGCGCAATCGGCAGAACATGCGTTGCAACGGGCAGCGTACTTCACTTGATTAAGCCGCTTGGTTTTCTTGTAACAGAAAAAGCAATAAGAAGAACAGGTCTGGATTACTGGGCAGACTTGGATGTTCGGTATTATGATAATTTTGAACATTTTATCAGCAAAAACTCAGGTGAAATGTTTTTTGCGACAACAAAAGCACTGCACAATTACTCTGACGTAAAATATAATACCGACAGTTATATAATTTTCGGTAAGGAAAGTGCAGGACTTCCGGAAGAACTGCTTGTTAAAAACAAAGACCGTTGTATAAGAATCCCTATGCTTGAAAACACTCGTTCACTAAATCTTTCTGTTTCCGCAGGAATAATACTGTTTGAGGCTTTAAGGCAAAACAGCTTTGTCGGTTTAAAAGAAAAAGGCGAATTGCATAAAGGGCAGTGGTGATTGCGCCGATATTATATAAGGACAATATGGAGGATTTTTTATGAAAATAATGATTGCCGACACAGACATTGATACTATTAAAAATTTTAGGCTGTATTTGAGACATTCTTTCCCTCATATGAAAGTAGTATCTTCAATAACAGATGTTAACGCTTTCAAGCCTGAAACGGATTCTTCAAAACCGGATATTATTTTGGCTGACATAAGATTTTTCGGTGCCGCCGGACACAGCCTTATTCGCGAAACTTACGAGCTTAATCCAAACATCAAGTTTATCGTGTATGGTACATATAACGACATTGAATACATTGAAAAGGTTATGGAATACGGCGTCATTGATTATATGTTCCGCCCTGTAAAACCGCCCGAATTTGACCGCTGTATACGCAAGGCGGAAAAAGTGCTTGAAGATGTCGAACGTGCAGTACAGGAAAAACAGGAACTGCTGGATAATTACAGACAACGAATGGAGCTGTTTCAAGACAGATTTCTGATTAACCTACTGCATGGTCATCTTGACGACGAATATGAAATTTCTGCAAGCCTTAAATATTTCGGTATCAACATTAAAGAAGGATACCGTGTTTTTGTTATGCGTATTGACCATTACAAACAAGTTATGCTCCTTTTGGAGGACGACGCAGAAAAACACCTGCTTATTTACCAAATGTTGCGTCTGACAGAAGAACGCATTAAAAGGCTTTCCGGCGGCGGATTTGCAATGATATATCGGTTTAATATGCTTATAATAGTTATTGGCGGCGACGTTCCGACAGCCGAATCCGCTAATTTTTGCGAAGAATTAAAAAATGATATTTCGGCACGTCAGCCGTTTACGGTAACAATAGGAGCGGGACGTACTTATAAAAAAGCTGCCGACATTGTAATTTCGTTGCGTGAGGCGGAAGCGGCTCTCAGGTACCGTCATTTTGTTGGGTATAATTCTGTAATTTTCCTTCAGTATGTAGAACCAAACAACAATGTCACATATCGTTATCCTGCCGAAAGAGAAAAATCTCTTATTTATTCTGCTGTCGCAGGCGAATACGCAACATGCGTGACGCAACTTGCGCGGCTTATTAAATCCCTTGAAGAAATTGAAATGCTTCCGGAAAAGCTTGCCGGTAAAATTACGCTTTACATCGTAGTTGCAATAAACCGTCTTACAGCCGAACAACATCTCCCCGTGCCTGACAAATTCAATTTTATGCAGTTTTTCCCGACAAAGGCATTGTATGAAATTGAAACGCTTGACCATATGCAGCAATACCTTACGGAAACATTGAAAAATTATTGTGCAAAGGTAAACGAGTTACGTTCAACGAGGAAAATTTCTTTGTTAGAAGAGGCAAAAAATTATATCCGGCTTAATTTTGCGGAAAACATCAAACTTGCCGATGTGGCAAGAAAAATAAAAACAACTCCTGATTTTTTAAGTGCGATTTTTAATGAATTTGAAAATATGAGTGCATATGATTATATAATTTCAGTAAGAATGAAAGAAGCAAAACGCCTGATGCGAGAGCTTAACCTTGATGACGAACGCACGGCTTTTGCTGTCGGTTATCAAGATGTTAAGTATTTCCGCTCTATTTTTAAACAAAAAGAAGGGCTTTTTACGCACGAATACCGCGCCGAAGCAAGAGCGCGGTATCAATAATAACGAGATGACAATTAAGAAGGAATTTTTATGCCCCAAATACAGAAACTTGATTCAGCTTTAATAAACAAAATTGCCGCAGGCGAAGTTGTAGAACGTCCTGCTTCTGTTGTAAAAGAATTGGTTGAAAATTCGATAGACGCGCAAGCCTCGCATATCACGGTTGAAATTCGCGAAGGAGGATTATCTCTTATCCGTGTGACGGACGACGGCTGCGGAATTGAATCCTCACAGCTTGAGTTGGCTTTTTTGCGCCATGCAACAAGCAAAATTTCTTCTGTCGAAACACTGGAAAATGTTTTGACTCTTGGTTTCCGCGGAGAAGCTCTTGCAAGTATTGCCGGAGTTTCTCAAACCGAAGTCGTCAGTCGTTCCGCTAACGAAGAAATCGGCGCAAAAATTGAAATTCATGGCGGTGAAATTTTTTCAAGAGCAGAAGCGGCTCGTCCCGTTGGCACAACATTCTCCGTAAAAAATTTATTTTTTAATATTCCCGCAAGACGTAAATTTCTTAAATCAACTGCGGCAGAAGCGGCAAGCGTTGGCGACTGCGTTTCTAAACTTGCGCTTTCTTGCCCGCATATATCTTTTAAATATATAAATAATTCGCAAGTGTCTATGCAAACAACAGGTAAAGGCTTAAAAGATGCAATCTTTGAAGTTTACGGCAAAGAAGCGGCAGAAAAACTTTTGAAAATATGCGGTAAAACTGTCGGTATAAGTATTGACGGTTTTTTGTCGCGTCCGGAATTTTCACGCGCAAACAGGCAGTATTGTAATTTTTTTATAAACGGAAGGGCAATAAAAAGCCCTTTGCTTCAATCGGCAATTGACGAGGCTTATCGTGGAAGGCTTATGACAGGTCGTTTCCCTGTTTTTGCAATTCATATAAAAATAAATCCTCAGCTTATTGACGTAAACGTTCACCCCGCAAAAACAGAAATCCGCTTTTCAGACGAGCAGACAATATTTTCTCTGATGAAAGAGTGTGCGTTGAAAGCTCTTTCCGCCGATATTTCTGTTCCGAAATATCCTGTTTCGGAAAAAGTAATACCGCAAGTCCCCGAAAAACGACATATTTTAAACTCAAAGCCTTATCAAGCCGTTCCGACAAACGACGCCCCTATTATTGACTATATGCCGCCTAAAGAAACAAAATATTTGCCTAAAGAAATTGCCGCTGTTCCGCTTTTTCGTGAAAAAACCGAAAAGCAGACACTATGTGTCGCAGAGCCTCATAACAATAACGGCTTTGAAAAACCCGCCGAAACTATACGTCCCCTTTTTTACAATTATAAAATTATAGGGCGTGTTTTTTCTGATTATTGGTTAATTGAACAAAATAACTCTGTTTATCTTATTGACCAGCACGCCGCCCATGAACGCATTTTATTTGAAAAATTTTCCGAAAAAATATGTTCTGAAAGTGTTCCCCGACAAAAATTGCTTGTACCCGTTGTAATTCCTCTTTCCGCTTCGGACAGAGTAATAGTAAGTGAAAATATTACCGTGTTTGAGCGTATCGGATTTGAACTCGAATCTTTTGGCGATGAGGGATTTGCAATTACCGCAGCTCCGTATATTTTCAAAAATATTTCTGATTTCAGCTCGTTCAACGAAATTATTGAGATTTTATGTTCAAACGGACAACCAAATGACTATCTGTTTGACAAAATTGCAATGACAGCTTGCAAAGCCGCTGTGCGTTCCGGCGATGCAATCGGTGAAGTTGAAGTGCGTGTAATGATTAGCCGGCTCCTTGAAATGAAAAATCCGTTTTCGTGTCCTCATGGCAGACCGACTATCGTTGAAATTGAAAAGTACGAATTTGAAAAAATGTTTAAGCGCAAATAAATATAGCACTTCCTGTCTGTATTTGCAGACGCGGCGTGCGGGAGGGAGGTATTTATGCAAAAAATTGTTGTTATATCAGGCGCAACGGCTTGCGGCAAGACGGATATATCCATTGAACTTGCCGCTCAATTAAACGGAGAAATAATTTCTGCCGACAGTATGCAGATTTATAAATACATGGATATTGGCACCGCAAAACCAACAAAGGAAGAAATGAAAGGTATTCCGCATTATTTGATTGATGAGCTTTTCCCCGACGATAATTATTCGGTAGCTTTGTTTTGCCGTCTTGCACATGATAAAATAAAAGAAATTTCTTCGAGGGGAAAAATTCCGTTTGTCGTCGGCGGCACGGGATTTTATATAAACGCGTTGCTGAAAGGAACGGAATTTTCCGACAACGAGGACATTTCCGTCCGCCGTCAGTTTGAGGAATTTGCCGCAACACACGGAGTAAACAAATTGTATGAAAAACTTGTCTTGTCAGACCCTGAGTATGCGAAAATTGTTCATCCAAACAATATTAAACGTGTTGTTCGCGCTCTTGAGTACATACATAAAACCGGCGAAAAGTTTTCTGTATACAATGAACGTGAAAAATCACGTTCGTCTGCATATGACGCACGGTGTTTTGTTTTTTTTTCCGAACGAAAATCTCTTTATCAGAGAATTAACATTAGAGTCGATAAAATGTTTGAAAAATGTTTTGCGGAAGAAGTTGACTGTTTGCTTAAAATGGGTTATAATATGAGTTTAAATTCTATGCGCGGCTTAGGCTACAAAGAAGTTGTGCCGTATGTACGCGGTGAAATAACTTTGACGGAATCTGCGGAGCTTTTGAAAAAAAATACCCGTCATTTCGCAAAACGCCAGCTCACATGGTTTCTCGGCTCTTACGCAGTCCCCGGACAAACTTGTGTTGACGTTGGCATAAGAAGTAAGAGCAATATATTAACAGAATTGGGGAAGGAGATTTCAAAATGAAAACAGCGGTAAATTATCAAAACGAATTACTTAACGAAGCGCGTAAAGATAATATAACTATTACAATTTTCCTTACAAACGGTTTCCAAATCAAAGGTCATATACGCGCCTTTGATGCTTATGTTGTAATTCTTGAATCTGAAGGTAAGCAACAAATGATTTATAAACATGCCATAT
>JAISHX010000013.1 GCA_031262335.1 Clostridiales bacterium | reverse complement strand
TGCGAAATCATAGTTTTGGAGCGTGTACTGATAATAGGAATGAAAAAGAGTTTGTAATTGTTTTACATTTTCGATTGTGGTTGCGGCTAATTCGGAATCAGCATAAATGTCATTTGTTAAACTTTTTAAATATTCGTTTGTAACATTTTCAAAGTCAGTAGAAGTCGCTTCAATGTTCAGTTTTGTTTGTTGTATTGACGCAGTTGTATCTCTTGCGCTTGCGGCAAAGTCTTTTAAATTAATAGTATATAACCGCATTTTATACACATCTGTTTCAGCGGACTGAATAATTTCGTATCTTCTGTTTGAGTTTGCAAGCAAATATTTGTAGTCTGAATTAACATTTGCAACGTATAGTGCCGCAATTACGGTAAGAGCAATAAGACCAAAAATGACAAGCCCGAATCCAATTAACAGTTTGAATCTAATTTTCAGATTCATGAACGCACGCATACGACTCCTCCTCTAATAAACGCAAATCTCTATATACATATTTTATCGGCAAATCATGCAAAGAAGTTAAGCGTTTTCTAAGTAATTTTGTGTATAATTACTAAAAGCCGACTACAATTTGCTCCGCGCTTTGGGCGGTATTCACTAATTTCAAATTTGGCGGTTTAGTAATATATAGGACGTAAAGTTCTTGTCAAGCATTATTAAAAGCTGAAAACAGTAAAAAAGTCCGGTTTTTATCCGGACTTTTTTAAATGGGCTAACTTTCGGCTATCGGAAGAGTCTGATACCATCTTACAATAAACCGCCGCAGTACAAAAACATCACGCATGTCAATTGCGCCGTCAATATTCACGTCTGCCGCCTGAAAAGAAATATCGCCGCGTTCTTCCGCAATATATTTGCGGACAGCAAGCAAGTCTGCTACGTTAGGAGTGCCGCCGCTGCTGTTTACATCACCGTAAATTATTTCAAGCGTTCCTAATTTCACAATGTCGAGGTTTCCGCCGGAAAGAAAAGCGGTTGCCTGCGAATACACAGACGGCGCAAAATCCGCAAACGTAACAGACCCTTCAGTGGCCGTTTGCTGCGCTGTGTAAATCAAGCCGTCTGTGCTTGAAAACCCGGGGAAATTCTCACGAACACCTTCAAATACAAACAAGACAAACGCATCGCCTTCATGAATATTTGTGTCGTTATACACAATTGTGTATTTTCCGCCAACAGGCTCATACGTTTCTTCGGCGGCAAACACAGGTACTGCACCAACAACAATTAAAAGAGTTAATATCAGCGAAATTACTTTACGCATTAGTATTCCCTCCTGTCTGTTTTTCGTCTGCGACAGGCTTAAAGTCCTCCGCGTTAAGCATAATTATGCTCAATTTGTCGTACTGTCCGCCGTATTGTTCAACTTTTTGTTTAACGGTTTCATTTTCGCCGATGTTAAGAGTTAGGCGGCGTACATTTAACATTCTGCCGTCTTTGTAATAAACAACCATAACATTTACTGTTGAAATTGTCGTATTTATGAACGAATCAACGTCAAATTCAATGAAATCCCCATCTTTCTTAACTTCCGAAACGCTTACGGTTGTTTGTCTGTTCACGGCAGGAATAGTAAGAGTAATTTCTCTTAACATAACGACACTTTCGCCGCTTTCTTCAATTGTACCCGCAAGCCCTTTCGGCAATGTCAGCGAATAATTTGTTCTTGCCTGAAGAGCGGCTTTCGGCTCTACCTGAAGAGTTTTGCCGTTCAGATACATATTTGTCGGAATAATTTCTCCGGTTTCAGTATTTTTCATAACAACTCCGCTTAAACCTGACTTGCCCGGAGCGTGATTGAAATTAAGTTTAAACCACCCGAATGAGTTCGGTGTAGTTGTGCGGGAATCAACAACTAATTCTTCGCCGGCTGACGCACCCGCCTCAAACGTTTGCGACATATTTGTCGAATTACCGCTGTAATCCGATACATTGGCAACGTTTAACGTATATGTTCCATGTGAAAGAGGTTGAGCCGGAATTATTGCCGCGGCATCTTTTGTGCTGAACACGAGAACATCTTCAACGTCCGCGCCTGAAACAGATATATTTAATGAATCGGGGTTTATTCCTTTATTAAATTTTACAAGGATATAATTGGCATACGCCTCTATGCTTTGAATTTGCGGAGCCTGACTGTTTGTCATTTGAAAATCAACGTCTGTACGCGGCGGCGGAATCTGAATAAGACTTATATTTCTGTCGGGGTCTTCAAGTGTACAGTAATCATGATAGCCGTTTTTTACCGCCTGAATCATGTACATTCCGTCGGGAACATTCCAGCCGTACCAACCGCGTTCATCAGTAACCGTGGGATTTTCCTGCGTGCCGGATTCATCAACCCACTTAACATAGTTTACGCCGTCAAAGACATATAATGTCAAAGTTGCGTCCGAAACAGGTTTCCCTGTAATTTTATCAGTAACAATACCGCTTGGGTCAACTATTGTTTTTTCCCATTCAACCATAGTCGCAACTTCTCTTTTTTCCCATATTACATCTCCGCCGCGTAAAACTTCAGCAGAAATGCGCTTTGTTCCGGAAGTCAAAAGAGGGATTTCGGCAACGGATGTTCTGTAATATCCTGTCATTTCTTCCCCGAGTGTGACGCTGACAGGGGCGCGTCCGTCATCAACAGTATAAACAACGACGTCGCCTGCCTCAGCGTTTATCCAGTGTAGCCAAAGCGGATACCCTGTTGTAAAATCACTCGCAGGGATGCTTAATGTATCATAAATTGTTTGCGGACGCCAATGACTGTGTGCCGTATTAAAAAATTTCATGCCGATAAGTTCGATATTAGCTTCTGTCTGCTCAAAAACGCCGTCAACGCGTACAACGGCAACATTTGATATGTCGTTGTCTGTTTGTGCAATGTACGGGTAGCCGCCTTGCGTGTTTGGTGCATAAGCTGTAAACTCCGCATAACCCAAACTGTTTGACATTGCATTTTCCGCATCAATAACAGAAACAGGCTCGTTTGTGTCATAGCGCAACAAATTTATGGCTGTATTCGGTGTTGTATTGACACGGAATGTTATGATATTTTGATTTTCGGCTGTTGTTGCCGTTACAACAGGAGGTTCCGCCGTAAGCGACATATTTTTCACAAAAAGCGGTACATACCCAACGATTTCATAATATGCCGCAGAAGGTGTTACCGAACCGTCAGGGTCAATCGGGCTTATTTCATCATTTGAAAAAACAAGCTGGAATTTGTCAATAGCTCCTGCATTATTAAAATCGGTTGTAAAAATATCAATAATCCATTCTTCTCCCGAATATTGCCTGTTTGCCTCAATAATTTCGGAAATTCTGTTTTGTGTGCCATCCAAAACCCAGCCGTCTGTATGTCCGAACTGAGCAATACCGCTGCGTGACACGGCGCGGTTGCCGACAACACCCATAAACGAATAAATGTCGCCGGATTTCTCAAAATAAGGGTAACTTTGTCCCCAGTAAATCCAGCGTGACGGCTCATCGTAGAACGTACTTCCCCACATTGCAAGATAACTTGCGGCGTTGGAATCGGTCATTGCAACAGAGGAAGGATGTACAAACACAAATAATTCATCATCAAGACAAAGCGCACCGCGCAAATCACCCGAAACATCAAGATATTCTTCCCAATTTTCGCGGACTATATATTCAAACTGATAATCCTCGTTCGGCAGATAGAACGAAGTTTGGAAACGGCGCATTTCACGGTCTGCTTTATAACCTGCGCCGTAATTTTTGTTTACCGTATAGCGCGGCCATGTTGCGTAATTGTCCGCAACTGTAGATTTTCTGTCAAGATAAGGATAATATCCAGTTTGAGTATAATTGTACTTGTCGCTGTCCCAAACTTCCTGATTAGGGTCAAGAGGAAGTCTTACATCAGGGTTAATCATGCTCCAAGTCCAGTTATAAGGAACGGTAATAACCGTATTTTTGCTTTCTTTTGAACGCATCCATTCGCCGTCAAGCAACTCAACATAATCGGTAACGGACGACGGGACGGTTGCGTTTGCGTCACGGGCAATTACTTTCATCATAAACAAATTTGCGTCCGCATTTTCTTCCACAAACACGTTAAACGCAAAAATTCCTTTGTCAAGGTCGTTAATTTCACCTTTTTTATCAAGAGAAATTCCGCTCTTAAATACAGTGTTCGTTGCCGCGTTGTATTGAAGTCCAAGAGCAGGAAGTGAATTTTCGTCAACGGTAAGCCCGTCCGGAATTTCAACTTCAACGACAAGGTCTTTTACGGCTTTGTCGCTGTTATTGGCATAAGAAACATACAAAGTTGCGGATTCGCCTTTTCTTATCCCGGGTGGCTGCAACCCTGTCTGGAATGTAATATTTACGTCCGTTTCTTTATTTTTAATAAGTTTAA
Source organism: Clostridiales bacterium (assembly GCA_031262335.1). Taxonomy (GTDB): domain Bacteria; phylum Bacillota; class Clostridia; order Lachnospirales; family WRAX01; genus JAISHX01. The sequence goes on along the minus strand of JAISHX010000013.1, from coordinate 1,876 downwards.
AGTTTTCGGTTATATTTGCGTAATTCCACCTTACCTTTTTCTCTTTCGGCTCAAATCCTTCCGCGCTGACATAAACTGTACCTTCTTGCGCGTCAGTAACCGAAAATTGAAACGCTCCGTCTGTTCCTGTAAATCCGTCTGTCCTGTCGGTTGTAGAAGGAACGTATCCGCGTCCGTTTACAAGGAGGTATACAGCCGCGTTTTCAATCGGAACGCCGTTTGTGTCTGTGACAATACCTTCCAGAGAAGAATAATTGCCGAAGTTGAAGTCAATATTTGTAATATCCGTATCGGCAATTTCAACGCCTTGCGGATAATCCTGAACAACATCGCCCTCAGTGCTTATTGAATCATATTGTGATGCGTAAATTCTGAAATTACCGCTTTCTGCAATCGGAACATATATTATATATTCGCCGCGTGTGTCGGACATTGCGTAATATTGTTTACCTGACGGCGAAACAGCGGTAATAACAACGCCGCCTTGGTTAATTTCCCCGCGTGTGACGTGTCCTGAAATTTTTCTGTGTGTTATAGGCTCAACAAGACCCAAAATGCGGAGTTCGATAAGCGAATCCGTTGTATAAGGATAAAACTGAACAGGCTCCGATACTTTATTTTCAGCTGTTTTTGCAATTGCCGTTGTAAAAACAAACGGACTTGAAGAGTGCATAGTCACCAATCCGTTTGAATCCGCCTGCAATGTATGCACAAGCGTATCTCTCCAATAAATCTCAATATTTGCGTTTGCAACAGGTTCGCCGTTGTCGTTTGTGACTTTAAACTGCAAGTCTTTTTCCATTGAACCGTCTAAATTGTCAACATCGAGAAGTGTTAAGCCGACATAACCTTGCCCTTGTTGATATGCAGGTGAATCTTTGATGCAAACCAACGTACCGCTACCGACACCCTCATTACCATATCTGGCAAAAGGACTGCCCGTAAAAGAAACAGCTGCCGGAGCAACTATTGTTACGTCGTATACCTGTTTGCAGAAGTTAGCACCGACAGTAATTGTATGTCCGTCGGCAGGCTGTTTGAAAACTATTTCCTTAACGGTTGAAAGAAGAAAAATCCCTGCGTGTCCGCCTGTTGCACCTCTTGCTTCTTTTAATGTACTCGGGAACGTAATTTTTGTCAGCTCTGCGGTAACAAACGCAAGATTTTCAACAATCTCAAGACCTTCAGGCAAAACAAGGTCTTTGCATACCGGTCCGTTAAGTAGGTTGAACGCTTCATAACCGATTCTTTTGACAGTTGACGGAATTTGCAAAGTTAAAATATTTGAAGCGCTGTCAAGACCGTGGTCGCCTATTTGAGTAACACCCTCTTCGATAATAATGTGGCGTGCATTTCCCGAACAATATCCATAATACGGTGCTGACGAACGTCCCGCAAAGTCAGGTATTGGTCCGTTGCCGCTTATTACAAGTGTCGCAGTATCTTCATACCACGCCCATGAAGTTCCGCCTTCCATTGTACCGCTGTCGCTCAATGTTCCGTATGATATTCCTGACGTTGAATCTTCCTGCAACGTGGCAATCTCTTCGGATTGTTCAGGCGTTGCTACCGGTAACGGTGTTTCACTCACCTCTTCTGTTTGTTCCTGTGTTTCTGTTGCCGGCAATTCTTCTGTATTTACCGATTCGATACCATTTTCCGCTTTTACAGTAAGCGGGAATTGCAGTAATCCGCCTGCGGTGACTGCAATCATAATAAGAAACGCTGTTATTCTTCTTAATATCGGTTTCATATTCTCCTACCCCTCCCTCTTAAAAAATGGGTAAACCCCTTATTTTCTTAATTTTATCACTATTTAGAGATGTTTTCAACAAACTGCTTCAATTTTTTGATTGGAAAATATTTTGCTTTTTTA
>JAISHX010000205.1 GCA_031262335.1 Clostridiales bacterium | reverse complement strand
AATTTCGCCGCCCATCATCGAAACAAGATTATGGCTTATTGGAAGCCCAAGACCTGTGCCGGCAACTTTATGGTTTGCTTTTTCATCTAAACGAGCGAAAACCTCAAATAATTTTGATAAATCTTCTTTTTTTATACCTATGCCCGTATCGGAAACTTTAAAGACAATATATTTATTTTCATCGCGTTCATCAATAAATAAGTCGAACACAATTTTCCCTTCACGAGTGTATTTTATCGCATTGTTAAGAACATTTGTGACGATTTGCCGAACACGGACTTCATCTCCGCAAACTGCAACCGGCGTTTTGGAATCCATAGACGACTCAAATTCAAGTGTCTTTGTCATAGAAAGAAATCTGAAAACCGAACTTATATTGTCATATAATGCGTGCAGGTCATAATCCTGTTCAAGAATATCAAATTTGCCTGCTTCTATTTTAGAAAAGTCCAAAACATCATTTATGATGCTGAGAAGCATATTTGACATACGGCGAATATTGATTAGATATTCACGCTGAGTTGGGTCCAAGTTATCAGAACGCATAAGCTCTGACATTCCGAGTATTGCATTCATTGGTGTGCGTATTTCATGGCTCATATTTGCCAAAAATTGAGATTTTGCATTGTCGGACGCAATTGCCGCACGTCGTTCTACTTCAAGCGTCATATTGCGTTCGTTGACTTCCTGAATGACGCGTTCACGTTCAAGCTCGGGACGCATGTCACGATAATAAGCAACGATAAAAACGAAATTTTCATGTTCGGCGCGTGCCAGCGTCGCGTCAACAGGAAAAATTTCTTCGGTTATAATATTTTTGAAATAAAAAATTCCTTGTTTATAGCCAGCTCTCATTACTTCTTGTATAGCTTCTTGTGCAATTTTATAACCATCTTTGCCGTCAGGCTGGTGGCAAAGACATTTTATTAAATTTTGTTTTATATCGTTTTTTGACGAAAACCCCAAAAGCCCGATTGCTTTGCTGTTGCAATCAAGGAATTGACCGGAGTTTTCAAAAATACAGCACGCAAGAGGACTCCAGTCAATAAGGATGCGGGCAAGTTTTTCGGACTTGACTTTTCTTGGTTGCAGGAGAAATATTTCTTTGAAGTTATGATAATAAGTTGCAACTCTGAAACTCCGGCAGTGGGGTATACGCACAGCAGTAGTTTCTGTAGAAAAAGATTCACCTGTTGCTATATTTCTGTAATAAAACATTTCATTTCCGTGTTTTGCTGTCAAGGCACGGTTGATTATTCCTTTTGCCGCGTCCGTGCCGATTTCTCCGTTTCCCTGAATAGGAAAATTGTTTGCAAAATCTAAAATAAGCTCCTCTGTTGAACGGAAACCAAAAAGCTGCGCCGCAGCGGTATTACAATCTTCAACTTCAAGATTTTCGTCCCAAATTATACATGGCAAAGGACTGAAATCCACAAGAATACGGATACGTTTTTTTGCGGCATAAATTTCATCAGGCTCAATAGCATGCTGACTAAGGTCGCGTATATAAAGAAGCAAATTAAATTCATCTGTATAATTGATTGTTGCTGTTGTAACTTCGGCAGGAATACCAACCCCTGTTTTTGCGTGTACAAAAATATATATATAAGAAAATTGCCATGAAGATAATGCTCTTTTGCAATTTTCAAAAAGAACGGTTGCGCCCGGCAGTCCGTTTGGCTGAATAAACTGCTTGAAGTCAGAAAAATGTTCTATACAATCCGATTCCGAGTCAAAGCCAAGTAACCGAACAAGTGCGGTATTTACACGTTTGATGGAAATTAAAGACTTCCATTGGACGCAAGCGGCGGGAGTATCTCCGGACAGCACTCGTTGAAGCTCTTCTTCGGAACGAATAACATATTGTTTTTCGGACATTTTATCTTCCTGCTCGGACAATATGTTAAAATAAAATGCCACACCGAAGTCGCTGTTGCCCTCAACGGAAATTTTTATCGCAAAAATATCCGTCGCCATTAGTTTGTTATCCGAAGTCAAAAAAGTAAAGGGAAAATAGGCAAAACCGCGGCGCACAGTTTGACGCATATAGCGCAAACCTGTTTCAATCCACGTTTCGCCGAAATATTGCGGCGGATTACCTTTAGTAAAAAAAGTTTCCGCAAGTTCGGCAGGACTTGATGCGCCGAAAATTTCAACGGCGTGTTGGTTACATGAAATAATTTTTAAAAGTGAGGAATCAAAAACAATACATGCCATTGATGCTATGCCCGGTGTTTGTTTCAGGACTTCTTTTAAGTTTGCCGGCTTATTCATGGAGATACCTCTGTATAATATCTGTTAGTTGTCCTGACTTGTAAGGCTTTGCCAAAAAGTCGGAAACGCCGAATGAAAGACAATATTCTTTTATGCCGCTGTTTCGTGAGATGGCAATTATAGGGGTTTCGGGATTTTTTTTGCGAATTTGGTCTATAACAAAAAAACCTCCTCGTATTTCCGGCTCCAGTATTATAATATTAAAATTCTCATTATCTTTAATGGTCTTAAATTCATCAACAGAGCTTTTTTCAATAACATTAAAGCCTACCAATGAACGGCGCAAAGTTTTTCTTGCCCCGTTGGAATCGTCAAGCACAAGAACGCGGCAATCGTGTCTTTGCTTACGTTTTGTTGAAATAATTTTATTTTTTGGCAACCACTGCAAGAGGACTTTATTAAATACTGCCGCGTCTATAGGCTTTGCTATAAAGTCGTCCATTCCGTTTGCAAGGAAAAATTCCCTTGCTCCTGCAATCGCATTTGCCGTTAAAGCAATAATCGGTTTTGAAAATCCTTTTTTACGCAAAAGCTGAGTAGTTTCAACTCCGTCAAGTTCGGGCATCATGTGATCCATAAAAATCATATCATAATCAGTTTTATCTGTCATTTCTATTCCACTTATACCGGATTCTGCTGTGTCGGCGCGTATGCCGTGTTTCATTAAGAATCCTCTTGCAACAGAAAGGTTTATTGTGTTGTCGTCAATAACAAGTGCGCGTGAATCGTCAGACGCTGTTACGCAGTCAAATGAGTCACTCAACTCAACAGCAGATTCATCGCCCAAATGAATCGGCAGCCAGATCGTAAAAACAGAGCCTTTGCCGTATTCGCTCTCCACAGTAATAGTACCACCCATCAAATCAACAAATCTTTTTGTAATTGCAAGCCCGAGCCCTGTGTCAAGACTGCCGTGTTTTTTCATGTCCTGCTTGCTGGAAAAAGCTTCAAACATTATGGCGAGTGTGTCTGCTTTTATTCCTATGCCGGTATCTGAAATGACAAAAAGCATGCCATTCTCCTCGCCGTGCGGTTGATGCTCAATTTTAAGCGAAACATCGCCGTGTTCGGTATATTTTGCGGCATTATTCAGTATATTACTTAAAATTTGCCGTACACGCATTTCATCTCCGTACAGGGTAGAAGGTAGTGCCGGGTCAAAATAATACGAAAATTCAACGTGTTTGTCGGCAAGAGTGAATTGCGTTAATGAACACACATTGTCGAAAAGTCTTTTTAGGGAATAATGTGTCAACTCAAGGACAATTTTCCCCATTTCTATTTTGGCAAAATCAAGAATATCATTTACGATGCCCAAAAAAGAACGCGACATTTTTTTGATGTCTTGTAAATAATTTTTCTGTACATCGTCCAAGTTATCTGTTCTGATAAGTTCGCCCATTCCTATTATTGCGTTCATTGGTGTCCGTATTTCATGACTCATTGAAATAAGGAAA
>JAISHX010000201.1 GCA_031262335.1 Clostridiales bacterium | reverse complement strand
AACAAAGGTTGTTTTGCAAGCTCTTTGAGTTTTTCCTCAATTTCTTCAAGCCAGTCACTTGTTTCCTTCTCGCGGTCATATTCCGCTTGGTCTAAATTTGTTCTTGTTTGTGCGGTATTTGAGTACATTGACCAATCTCCTACGTTATTATCATACATTCGCACCCTTACAGTATAAAGGGAACCTGCATACAGTTTGCTTATTTTATAAATAAAGTGATAATAGCCGTCTTTGTCCCCTGTAAGTTTTACCGCGTTTGATTTAAGGAGCGTTGCGTCCATACGAACATCTTGTTGCCAAGCCTCATTATTGCGGCGAATTGAATAAAATAAGTCATAATCTTTGCCAAGGCGGTCAAGGTTTGCAATCGGGGCATCAAAAGCAATATACATTTCTGTTTTAAGGTCATAGGTAACACCTTCGCGAAGAACAGTAAGGTTTACAGGACCTTCGACAGGACGCGTTGTTGCCGCAAGCCCAATCCATACGGAATATGTTTCAATACCGCTTGTGTCATTACGCACAGTCTGTACAGTACGAATATAGTAATAGTACAGCGTGTTTGGAATAACTGTATTATCAGTAAAACGCACCTGACCGTCCGCAGGGTCGATAACAAACGCATCGTTTCCAAGTCCCGCTTCTGTCAAAGAAACATATTCGTGCTTGCTTTGCAAATAATATTCCGCTTTTGTATTGTATGTTCCGTCAACTTTTGCCTTCACAACAATAACATCAGGGTCTTCGGCATTCGGATTCTGAACATTATCAAGTAGCGTTCCGACAGACAGATTCCTCTGTTCGATAAGAGAACCCGGCAGCATTTTATCTTTTGAGCGGATAATTTCGTAGTCGTTTTGATAAACAGGGTCGCCGTTTACATCAACTATATTTGAGCCTACCTGAGCCCAAAAAATCGGGAGAGTTGTTGATGTTGTATTTTCGGAATCCCATGTCGGACGCGGCGCGCCCGGAACATTTTCATTCGGGGTTGGTTTAACAAGGTCTGTTTTTGTTAATATTGTCGCAATGTTTGATAGCGGCATTATTTTTATTGTATGGTAACTATCAACAACCTCATTTTCCGCATAATTCTGATTAAATTCAAGCCGTCCGTCGGCGACTATATAATATTGCTGGTTTTTATCAAGCCCGTCAAGTTTTATTTTAAAAGTGCTTGTTGCGCCGAGTTCAACAGGAATATTCTTTACGGCAATAATTTTACTTCCGTTTTCGGCACGAAGATAGTAACGCGCCGGTTGCCCGTCAACGCTTATTCCTGTTTTTCCGTTTATCGGTGAAAAATATACGGTTGGGTCTGTATTAGGGTCTGTTTCGGCAATTGCGTCGGAATATTCAACAGTAAAACCGTTAGTAGTAAGATTGATTATGCCGTTTTCATCAACACGAATATTTTTACCGTCGGAGTCGCTCATTTCGGTAAGTTTTGTCATGCTTTCGGTAATGTAAAGATTGTAATACAACCTGACACTTGAACTTTCGTAAGGAAAATTGCTTAAATATTCATTCAGAGCTTTCACCGGAATATCAAATTCCGAAACAAATGATACTTCGTCTTTTGTTGCTGCAGCTTCGCCGATTGTTGAAGTCACAGGGTCTATTGCGCGTAATGACTGCGCCCCCGGTACATCGGTCTGCCCCTTTGTATCCAGCGTAATTTGATAGTATTTTGAGTTAAGCAAACTGTCGTCGGCAGGGTCAATATATAACGAATATATTGACGGATAAAAGAAGTACATAACAGGGTCGGGAGAAACAGTTTTATTCGGCGGCGGCGAGCCGTAGCCGTCATAACCGACAAGACCCGCACGCATTTTCAGGTTTACATTCGCACGAATCATGCGTGAGCCGCTTTTTGTTTTGTCAGGATTGTTTGAGCCTGTCGTCATTGCAAGGTCATAAATTACATTGTCAATGACAGCCGAACCAATATTGGTGTCTAAACTCTCGCCTGTGTAGCTTGCGTTTATTTTGTTGTTGTCATTCGGGTCAAGAGAAAGCGTAATATGCACTCTGTCATAAGCAATTTGTTCTCCTGTCCCTTCAATCAATGACGGTGTTTTGTACAAGTCATAAGTAAGAGTTTCGGTCATATTTTTTTCCTTTGGGAGGTTTTTCAGCCATCCGATAATATCTCCGGCATAGCCAATATCCCATTGCAGGGTAAAAGATAAATCTTTTTGTTTTTTCTCTTCTTCTGTTCCGCGCGGCTCCAGTGGCATAAGTTTAACATCCGAAACGATAAAGTCGTTCGGGTCTGTATAAGGAGCCTCTTTTGGATTCGGTTTAAGACGCACAATCTGTGATTTTATAACAACATCGGTAGACGTTGTTATGCCTTGTGTTTCAGGCGTAAAATAAACCTGATACCAAGTTTCACCTTCTGTCAAAGAGCCGGATGACGGTGTGCCTTCAGGCGAGTCTGTAGGCTTTGCCATGCCAATCGGCACATCCATTTCCGTTTCTGTTCCGAAAGCCGGCAGCATTACTTGCATTGAGCCTCTGTTTAAGAGAAGGTTGTTGGCGGATTCAGAGTTATCGGAATAAATTGTATATGTTCCGGGCAAGCCGGCGTAAGGTTTAAGTGTAATATAATAAAATCCGTCACGATATTTCTTTTTATATTCAATAAACGTATAAACAGTATATCCGTAAGAATCCACCGGATTACCGACTGTTAAAGGCGGTTCGGAATTGTTCTCTCTGTTAGGAACGACATTTAAAGAAACATCACGAAAAAGTTCACTTTTCCCCAAACCTGACACAAGCAGCACACCTTTTACTGCATCAACAGTATAGTCAAGTGTAATATCTTCTGACGGCGGAGTTGTACCGCCGTTCCGCAACATATTATCAATACGAATTTGCTTATTTTGCTCCGCTCTGTTGAGAAGAATTGTCGCCTCCATAAAGTTTTTCGCCTCAGGATTAGCGGAAATCGACTCAAACTTTGATGTTGTTTTGTTCCATCGCGACGGCATCGTAAATGTCAGTCTAATGCCATTTTTGTCCATTGCCGTGTCAGGATAAGTCGGCTCTGTTTGGTCAATTAAGTCAGGCAGGAAACCGGGTGTTTGTGATACCGAAGGTGTTGCTTCCGGTTGTTTCGGCGTTATATTTGCAAATGTATCGGAAGTCAAATTGCCGTAGTCCGGATGAAATCCGGTAAAAAACGCCTGATTATTCCAGTCGGAGTTAATAACGGCATCACCGCGTTTAATTAAATCATCTGTTTTAATAAACTGCCCTGCGGGAGCAGGTACAGAATCTAACTGTGCAAGACTAAAATCATATATATAATCCGGACTTATATTGTTTACTGTCACATAACAGTCGGTATTTTCATACTTAAACTGAATTACCGTATCATTATCATACTGTGTTCTAAGACTTTCACCATATTTTATACGGAATGTCGGAATTTTTATGTTTGTGCCGTCAATTACGGCGGCGTACGCGTCCGTTACTCCGGACTGTAACGGGTCTGTAAATCTGTCATATTCCATGTAACCGTCAACATCACTGTTTCCGGATTCCGGAACATATATACGCGGTTTTGGCGGCTGTGAAGCAAGGTCAATTCCGGGTACTGTAGGGTCGTCAATAATGTACGATACTTCCAGAACAGGGTCAAGTTCCTGCGTATTTCTTCTTGAAACCCAAAAATACAGCTCCTGAGTTTCTTTCAAAACAGTTTTCATCAAATAATGTTGCTCTGCCCTGCCGTTTGTGTTTCCGACAGTCCAATGGAGCATAACATCAGGTTTTGTAACCGAATAATTGCTTGCGTCGCCTTCAACGCGGTTAAGTTTGTGCGTGTTGTTCGGACCGTCCTTTTCAACTTCAAAATACCAGTCGGGTCTTACAGTAAATCCCGAAGGAGGTACGGCAAATACAACAATAGGCATAACTGCCGGTAGTGCAGAAAAAGTCAAAACTATTGCCATTGCCGCCGATATTACGCTTTTTGCTATTTTTACGAACCTTGCTGTTTTCATTCTTCAAGTCCTCCAATGACTGTTCCTTTACCGTTTTTGCCGCCCTTGGCGGAATCCTCGGCAGGAACCATAAACTCAATCAGCCTTTGTACTGTTTCCTGACTCATTGCATGTTCAATGCGGCATGCCTCTTCTTCTGCCTGTTTTGCCGGAACGCCCAAAATCTCCGACAAAAATCTTTGAATTGCGCGGTGCCTTGCGGCAACTTTACCGGCACGTTCCTTGCCTTGCTCTGTCAGGAACATTTGCCCGTACTTTTCATGTTCGAGAAGACCCAAAGCAGACAAATTTTTGACAGCTTTATTGACGCTTGTTTTTGACACGCCAAGTGCGTCGGCAATTGCCGTTACACGCGCACAGCCAACGCTTTCCTGTGAAAAAAATATAACTTCCAAATAATCCTCCAGCGACGGAGTGACGCCGCCGGCATTTTT
>JAISHX010000127.1 GCA_031262335.1 Clostridiales bacterium | reverse complement strand
GTCGCCGATAATTTTAATTGAGTTCTTGTTTGCGCCGACTGTACCGTCAGAGCCAAGACCCCAGAATTTAAATGAGAGTGTGCCTTCGGGTGTAACATCAATTTCTTTGCCGAGAGGGAGAGAAAGGTTTGTAACATCGTCAACGATGCCAACGGTAAAGTGATTTTTCGGATTATCGGATTTAAGATTTTCATATACGGCAATAAATGATGCGGGTGTAACGTCTTTTGAGCCAAGTCCGTAACGACCGGCAACGATTGTGGGTTTTTTGTCAGCTTCAAAGAATGCGGTGCAAACATCCTGATACAGAGGCTCGCCGAGTGCGCCCGGCTCTTTTGTTCTGTCAAGAACGGCAATTTTGGTTGCTGTTGCCGGAATAGCCTCAAGGAGTTTTGCCGGAACAAACGGACGGTACAAGTGAACATTAACAAGACCGACTTTTTCGCCATTTGAAACAAGGTTATCAACAATTTCTATGCCTGATTCACACGCGCTGCCCATTGCAATGATAACGCGGTCGGCGTCAGGTGCGCCGTAATAGTTAAAGAGTTTGTAATCCCTTCCGGTGAGTTTGTTAATTTCCGCCATATATTGCTCTACAATACCCGGAACGGCATCGTAATACGGGTTGCACGACTCACGGGCTTGGAAGAATATGTCCGGATTTTGAGCCGTACCGCGGAGAACAGGATGCTCCGGATTGAGTGCGCGTGCGCGGAAAGCGGCAATTGCGTCATGGTCAACAATTTTGTTGAGGTCTTCGTAGTCAAGGCACTCAATTTTCTGAATTTCATGCGACGTGCGGAATCCGTCAAAGAAGTGAAGGAACGGAACGCGTCCTTTTATTGCCGAAAGATGGGCAACTGCACCTAAATCCATAACTTCCTGAACACCGGCAGATGCAAGCATAGCAAAACCGGTTTGGCGGCAAGCCATTACGTCGGAATGGTCGCCGAAAATTGAAAGTGCGTGGCTTGCCAAAGCTCTTGCCGAAACATGCAAAACCCCGGGCAAAAGTTCCCCTGCGATTTTATACATGTTTGGAATCATAAGAAGCAGACCCTGCGAAGCAGTATAAGTTGTTGTGAGTGCGCCTGCGGCAAGTGAGCCGTGAACGGTTCCCGACGCGCCGCCTTCGGACTGAAGTTCAACGAGTTTGACCGTTTGACCGAAAATGTTTTTCTTGCCGGCGGCGGCGTCCTCGTCCGTATGTTCCGCCATCGGAGAAGATGGAGTAATCGGGTAAATTCCCGCAACTTCCGTAAATGCGTATGAAACATACGCGGCGGCGGCATTGCCGTCCAGTGTCTTCATGATTTTTGCCATTTAGTAACTCCTTTCAGCATTACAAATTAGGGGACAATGTCCTCAATGTTTCCATTATATCATGGCTACAATATTTTTACAATACCTGTTTTTTGTTGACGCTGAACAATTTGGGTGATATAATGAGTGCAAGTAAATATTTTATTAAAAGGGGAACTGCAATGAAAAACTGCAAAGTCGCCGTTGTCGGTGCAACAGGGTTAGTAGGTCAGTCTTTCTTAAGTATACTTGAAGAAAGAAACTTTCCTGCTGAGTTTGTGCTTTTTGCGTCGGCACGTTCGGCAGGTAAAAAAATAAATTGGCGCGGTGAAGAATATACTGTTCGCGAACTGAACGAATCTTCTTTTGCTGACGAAAAATTTGATATAGCGTTGTTTTCGGCAGGTGCCGGCACAAGTCAAAAGTTTGCGCCTCTTGCGGCAAAAACAGGCTGTGTCGTTATCGACAATTCATCTTACTGGCGTATGGACCCCGAAGTGCCGCTTGTTGTGCCGGAAGTCAATCCTCAGGATATAGAAAAAAACAAAGGTATTATTGCCAACCCTAACTGTTCGACAATTCAGGCAGTTGTTGTTCTTAAACCACTCCATGATAAATATAAAATAAAGAGGATAGTTTACTCAACATATCAAGCGGTTTCCGGCGGCGGACGCGGCGCATGGCTTGACCTCGAAAACGGTCTTAAAGGCGAACCGCCGAAAAAACTTCCGTTCCCGATTGCAAGCAACTGTATTCCGCAAATAGACGTGTTTACCGAAACAGACTATACAAAAGAAGAAGTCAAAATGATTGAGGAAACGAAAAAAATTCTCGGAGACGAATCATTGAAGATTACAGCGACTTGTGTACGCGTACCTGTTTTTTCGGCACACAGCGAAAGCGTAAATATTGAGTTTTATGACCATTTTGAGCTTGACGAGTTAGTTGACGCAATAAGGCAGCAGCAAAATGTAACAATGTTTAATGATACGGCAGACTCCGCACACCCTTATCCAATGGCAATTGATGCCGCCGGTAAGGACAATGTTTTTGTCGGGCGTATACGGAGGGATTTCTCCGTTGAAAGCGGCGTTAATCTTTGGGTTGTTGCCGACAATATACGCAAAGGTGCCGCATTAAATGCTATTCAGATTGCCGAAATACTTGTCAAGAATTTTCAGTAATTTATAAAGATTAAAGATAAGACCTTGTTACACCAAATGCACCTAATAGTTATTGGTGATGTTTACCTTTTAATTTAGGATACGACCCATTTTGCAGACGGAATGTGACTGTAAATTTGTTGTTGACTTCTGTCTGCAAAAGTTATCTTCTTTGTTTCTTTCTTCTTTAAGAAGAAAGAAATGGGGTGCGGGGCAACGCCCCACGGTCTTAATCTTTAAAGAATAAAACCTTGGGGGCTTTCAGCC
>JAISHX010000021.1 GCA_031262335.1 Clostridiales bacterium | reverse complement strand
CTTTTATAAATAAAAGGTTGGTTTTTTTCGATATACGGAGTTAAAATATTTTTGTCTTTAACTTTTTTGAAAGTTGGGAATGAAATTTTATTTTTTTCGCATAAATCAAATGCCTCTTTTTTAACAAGGTCAGAGATTTTGGTAACAAAGTTATGTTCAATGTAGGCGTGAGCAAGTGCATAGATGAGAATTTCCGTGCCTGAAGAAGCGAGTATTTTTTCGAGAATAACGAGTACGTTATAAGTAGGCTTGCGTTTGTTGGCAATAAGCTCATAGCAACAGTACATTGCAAAATCCTCAATTTCCGTCATTGCGCTGTCATAACAGTACATTCGGGAAAAAATTTCCTGGACGCTTTCGTCAAAGATACGGCAGTATATCGAAGATGAAAGGATAAGTTTGTCAAGTGCAAGCTCCGGCATATTAAGCCGTTCAAGCGTGTTGGAGAGATTAATCCATTCCTGCCGCGAGCCGCTGTAATGTGCCAAAACAAGGTCAACAAGCGTTTTATCGTACTTATAATTCATGATAATTTCATAAGCGGCGGCGGCTATTGATTTTTCGTTTCCGGTGATTACGGCAAGGCGTTTCAGAGCAACGAACAGCGCGGGTTTAGGGATTGAACCGCTGTGTTTTTGAATAATTTCGGCGGCTTTATTAAAATTTTCGGAGTTCATATATACAGACACAGCTTGCGCGGCGCGTTCACCGCTAAGAAGTTCTGCATCTATCGAGTTATAATATGAAACAGCTTTTGCAAGATTACGCACATTTGAGTAATAATTCCCCATGGCTACAGAAACAGCCATTCTAAACTTGCGTGAAACACCCGTTGAAGTAAGTGTTTTTGAGAATACATCCAAACAATCCGCGTCGGGGTTTTTAAGTTCCATAAACCCGCGTGACGCTGTAATAAGAAGGTTAATATCGTTGTCGCCTTTTTTAATATAGCGCATTGCAAGTGAAACATCCGTATTTTGCACAATCGGCGTGACTTTTACTGTTGCATTTATAATACAGCGTTTACCTGTTCCAAACACGCAATATGAAAAATTCGGGGAAGATGCACGAACAATCGCAACATCGTCAACAAAATCGTAGAAAGTTTTTTCAATTTTTTCTTCTTCAAACACAAAAATGTGTTTTGCGGCTTCGTCGCTTGTTTTCACTTCATAAAGAAACATTTGCGTGCGAAGTTCTTTTTCAATTGCAGAGGCGTCAATCAGTCCGGGCATTGAAGTAGGTTCGCAGTCCAGCAAAAACTTATAAATGCTGTTGTAATAACGTCCTTTTTGTTTTTTCTCAAGTGAAAGCAAGCCGAAATTTTTTATATCAGATAAATATTTTTTTCTTAATTCCACAAATTTATCGTCGGACAAAAGTGTGTGGTATATAAAAGGCTTTTTCTGAGGGTCCGGTTTGCGCAGAGAAAGATATGACGACAGTGCGTAAAGGCTCAGGTCTGAAATATCATTTTCTGCCGCAGACAGAACAACATATTCATAAAGCTGAGGCAGCAGCATTTGCTTAAATTCAGACTCACGATAATAGTAAAACGCTTCTTCGGAAAAGTCGCGCTTTGACATAAGGTCGTCGCAAATTTTCTGAAGAATTTCCCCGCGCGGAAAAGACTTGTAAATTTTTTTGAGTGTTTCCGACGAAAATACGATGTAGTCGCTTGGACGAACGCCCGTAAAACTGAAACCGTCGCGCAGAGCTTTTGTTGCAAACAGGTCAGGGCATATTGTCTTATCTCTTTCGGCAAATAACGAAACAGTAAACACCGCCGGATATGTTTCGGCAACTCTTTCATATTCGGCGAGGAATTTTCCGCCGAAACAGACGGCGGGCAAAAGCATCATTCTATCCGAAAATTCGGCGTTTCGTTCCGCGTCAAACTTTGACAAAAGGTCATTGTAAGTACGGACGGCTTTTCGTTCGTCAGGCTCTGTTTTGTAGCAGAAAAACATATATGCAAAGTAGTGGCGCGGACTTCTTTTGCGAAATTCGGCGGCATAACCGCGTATTGATTCTGTCATTTTTTGCGCGGCGTCTATGTCGCCGCCTGTCAGCAGAGCATAAACATGCAGAAAGTACGCGTCAAAGCTCCACGGATACTTTGAACGGTTTTCTGCCGCTGTTTTTTGCGCAAGCCTCGGAAAACGTTCCTCACCTGTCGCAAGAAAGGCAATTACCGAACGAAACACCAAAAGGGCGGCAGTTTGTGCCGTCTTGCGCTTTATATATAATTTTTTGCACAACTCAACCTTATCAGCGGCGGTAATCAAACTTATCTCTCCTGAATTGGTTTAGCAATAACAAACGACAAAATTTTCTCGGGGATAATTTCTCCCAAGGCGGTATGTCTGCCTTCGGTTGAGATTGTAATATTGCCGTGAATTGCGGTTTGTTTGTTAAACGGGTCGCCGGACAAAGCTAAAGATAATCTGCCGACTTTTACGGAAAAAGGTATTTGGGCGCGTTCACGCACGCGGTATCTGACACCTTCAAATTTCAGGTACGGTGAATCTGCATATACTTCGACAACAATTTCTTCTCCGGAAAAATTTTTAATGTAAATATAACCTGAATCATTAAAATTGAAACTTGTTTTATTAAGTTCCGCAGAATATGAATCTATTTTGTGTGCCGTTACCGAGTACAAAAAACTTTTGCCGCTTTCCTGCGTAACGGTAATTTTTGACTCGGCACGTCTGGCGGAAAATTTTGCGCTGTCGGCGAAAATATCAACATTACAAA
>JAISHX010000222.1 GCA_031262335.1 Clostridiales bacterium | reverse complement strand
TTCTAATGTACCTAAAAAAAATAAAAAGAGAAAACACCTGCCGAGGGAAATAGGTCGGCAAATAGCAGTTGTTGCAATTCTAAGCATGTTACTGGTAACGTCAATAGTATACTTTATTTCACGGCAAATAATTTATAACGAAACGTTGGGCAGAATCACCGAAACCGCGTCAACTGCGGCAAATTCAGTAGAAACGTTTATGGAAAAGCAGGAAACTCTGCTTTCTGCTGCGGCAAGCGCGTCTGTTTTTGTCAATGATAAAAACAAACTGCCTGATTTATATTTGGGAATGATGCAAAACCACGCTGAAGTTCAAGAGCTTTACATGGGATTCGCTGACGGAACGGGCGTGTTTGGCAAATACGACTCACCTGTGCCGGAAGGATGGAACGCAACCGAAAGCGACTGGTACAAGTTGGCGGCAAGAGCCGGCGGAAGTATAGTTGTTACGGAGCCGTATCCGACAACAGCAGGCTTGGGCATGTGTATAACACTTGTGGCGCAAGCGGGCGAAGTTGGAGGTATCCAAGGAACGATAGGCATTGACGTCGGTATTGATGTTATTGTCAGCATTATAAATTCAATAAAACTCGGTGAAAACGGATACGCATTTCTTGTAACAAACAACGGCGCTATTGTTACTCATAAAGATACCGCATTTGTTCCAGCAGGTGATAAAATTGTCAATATTTCTTCAATCGAAGCTTATGCCGGAATAACAGACATTGTTCAGGGCGGAAGTGTTCCTGTAAAACGGAAAGATTATGACGGTATTGAAAAATATTTTGCGGCAGTAAATATTCCCGATGCCAACTGGACTCTTTACGTTGTTTTGCCCGTATATGAAATTACAAAAGACCTTAACATAGGTTTGGCTATCACAATTGCCCCGCTTGTTGTTATGGCGTTTATAACAGGGCTGTTTACTGTAATAGTAATACGAAGAAAAATAACATATTCATTGACACGCTTACTTAAAGGTTTGAATGGTTTATCTGTCGGAGATGTATCATTCCGTGCCAGAAAGGGCAACCACGATGATGAAATAAGTTTGCTGTATGACGGATTCGGTAAGATTTCAACAATTATAAGAGAACTGATTGAAGATATGGGCGTTATGGCAACCGAACATGCTCACGGAAATTATACTTATAAGATTGATGTTTCAAAATATACAGGAGCATACGCAAAAATAATAAACGGAATAAATGAAATGACATTTACTTATACTGACGACTTTATAGCCGTTATAGAAATGCTTGAAAAATTTGCGGAAGGAGATTTTACGGCAGACGTTCGTCAATATCCCGGGGAACTCAGCGCAAGCAATGTCACAATTGATAAAGTCAGAAATAACCTTGCAGGTATCAGCAACGAAATTAAAAAGATTGCCGACCGTGCCGCCAGAGGTGATTTGACTGTCAGGGCAAATGAGTCAAACGCAAAAGGCGAATGGCTGCAAATTCTCTCCGGTTTAAATATGCTTGTTGACGAAGTTGCAAAGCCTGTTACAGAAGTAAGCGCTGCTTTGAAAAAATTTGCCGCAGGTGATTTGTCAGCAAAAGTTACCGGAGATTACAGCGGCTCATTTAACCTCATGAAACAGTCGCTTAACAGTACAATAAAAGAAATTGCGGGTATTATCTTAACGATTAGCGCCACGCTGAAAGCTGTTGAAGGCAAAGATATGACTGTACGGATAAACAAAGCTTTTAAAGGTGATTTTAATGAAATAAAACTATCTGTCAACAACATTATAAATAATCAAAGTCAACTTCTTAAATACATTGCCGAGGCAAGTAACCGCGTCAGTATTGATGCAAAAGAAATTGAATCAGCAAACTCTGTTCTTGCAAAAGGCGTTTCAGTTCAGGCAGAAAAAACAGAAAGTATTTCGTCAGCGTTTGCAACAGTAAGTGAACAAACAACGGAAAATGCTGAAAATGCCGAAAGAGCCGATAAAATTTCAAAAACGTCACTCAATAATGCGAATGAAGGAAACGAAAAAATGCAAAGCATGTTACTTGCAATGGAAGAGATTATGACCGCGTCCGACAGTATTGCAACAATAATAAAAACAATACGCGACATTGCATTCCAAACAAATATGCTTGCGCTTAACGCATCGGTTGAAGCGGCAAGAGCAGGAGCGCAGGGCAAAGGTTTTAATGTTGTTGCGGATGAAGTAAGGAATCTTGCTATGAGACGCTCAAAAGCATCAAAAGAAACGCACGAACTTATTAACGATATTGTATCAAAAATCAAAGAAGGTACCGGATTTGCCACAGCGGCATCTGCGGCACTCACAACAATTGTCAGTGATGTAAATTCAGCGTCACGGATGGTTACAAAAATAGCAAAGTGTTCATTGGAACAAAAGAAAGTCGTTGACCTTGCCGCATACGATATGGAGCAAATTTCAAATGTCGTACATTCAAATTCCGCTACAAGCGAACAGACAGCCGCCGCCGCTACCGAACTTTCATTACAGGCAACACGGCTTGACGACGTTCTAAGACAATTTAAAATATAAAGGAGGGGTAAGGAAAAACAGCCTAAGCCAAACAACAAATACAAATTTAGGTAAAAGACAATGTAATTAAATATTGAAGCTATGACCGAGGGGGCTATAAGTAAATGCGTAAGTCCGAAAAACATTCTGAAAACAAACATGAAAAAATTCCAAAATCACAAAAAAAGCATAAAAGAAAGTATATTGCAACAACTTTAGGCAAGTGGGTTCTCGCTGTTTCGGCAGTGAGTATGGCAATAGTTGTAGCTGTAATTTATATTCCGGCAAGAAATATGATTTGGAATGAAGCAATTAACAACGTTCACAGTACAGCTCAGGCAAGTGTGAATGAAATTGACAGTTTTATCGAAACACAAAAAGCTGTTTTGACTTCTTCTGTTGCGGCGGCACTTACAGAAAACACTCGTGACGATTTATTAACGCTTATAAATTCCATACATGA
Source organism: Clostridiales bacterium (assembly GCA_031262335.1). Lineage (GTDB taxonomy): Bacteria > Bacillota > Clostridia > Lachnospirales > WRAX01 > JAISHX01. The sequence continues at coordinate 15 of JAISHX010000222.1, read as the reverse complement.
CCATCAACAGCAATT
>JAISHX010000168.1 GCA_031262335.1 Clostridiales bacterium | reverse complement strand
TATTGCTCGTCATGCCAGCCGTCTTTGTCAAGAACAGCAACTGTAGGCAAAAACGCGCCGAACCACATTCCGCGTCCGTCCGCGCCTGTTCGTGCCGTCATAAGCGGAATATAAGCATTAAACGACAATGTAATTTCGGTGCTGCCTTGCGGAGGAAGAACTTCCGGCAAAGTGATTGAAAGTGATGTTTCCGTCAGTTTAAATTCAAGCATTTGACCTAACGCTGTTATGTCTGAAAAATGAATCCGTGCGTAGTCTTTTCCTAACGGAAAAAACAGTTGTTCATCTTCAGGTACATATGGTTTTTTTGTAGCAGAGGCAGAAAATGCGTTGATAAAAACATTGAGTTTTATCTCCGAAACCTCTTTATCTGAATTATTCGTATATACTATTTTTTCTGAGCAGGTAAGCTCACGCGTAGTCGGATTCAGAATTATTGTCGCCGTGTAGTCGGTTAAAACCTCAACGGGTTCGGGCGTTGAAGATGGTATCGGCGGTGCTTGAGTTGATAAACCTGCGTCTTGAACGTTTGCCCATGTAGTTTGCTGTACTTTCATTTCTTGAGGTTGATGCGTGCAGCCGACAAAACCTGCAAGTAAAACAATGATAGCTGCCGTGCATAAAAACCATTTTATTCTTATTATGATACCTCCTTTGTAAACAGATTAAAATAATCTTCAAATATTATATCATATAGTGGTTGCAAAAGACAATCATTTAGAGGTATAATTATCGGATAATAATAACGGACGGAAAATATTATGAAAAAAAAGAAAATTATTCTTGCCGGAGGCGGGACGGCAGGGCATGTTAATCCAAATATTGCGCTGTTGCCGGAGCTTTCCCGCGCCGGCTTTGAGGCGGTTTATATCGGCAGTGAAAACGGAATCGAAAAAAAACTTGTTACTGACGCCGGCATACCTTTTTACGGAATATGTTCGGGCAAACTTCGCCGTTATGCAAGCCTGAAAAATTTTACCGACGCTTTCCGTGTCGTAAAAGGTGTCGGCGATGCTTTTTCTGTAATTATGAAAGAAAAACCTAAAATTATATTTTCAAAAGGCGGTTTTGTTTGCGTTCCCGTTATTTTTGCGGCAAAACTTGCCGGAGTTCCTGTGGTTGCGCATGAATCAGACGTAACGCCCGGACTTACAAACAAAATAGCGTATCCGCTTGCAAAAGCAGTTTGTGCTACTTTTCCGGAAACAATGCAGTACATTCCAAAAAACAAAGGTATTTTGACCGGCGCCCCTTTGAGAAAAGAGCTTTTTTCCGGCTCAAAGAAAAAAGGACTTTCTTTTTGCGGTTTTTCCGGAAAAAAACCTGTTTTACTCATTATGGGCGGTTCAAGCGGGGCGGTTAAAATAAACAAGGCAGTACGTTCTGTTTTAGAAAAAATGACAAATACTTTTGACGTTATTCACCTTTGCGGAAAAGGCAATACAGACCCGCTGTTAAAAACGCAAGGATATGTTCAGTTTGAATACATTTCAAACGAACTTGGCGACTTGCTGGCGTGCTGTGACATTGTTTTGTCGCGTGCCGGTTCAAACGCTATTTTTGAATTTTTATCATTGTGCAAACCAAGCGTGCTTGTTCCGCTTTCTAAAAAAGCAAGCAGGGGCGACCAAATTTTAAACGCCGATATTTTCCAAAAAAGCGGCTATTGCGCTGTTATAAACGAGGAAAATTTAACCGGAGAAGTTATTTTGGAAAAAATGAGTGAAGTATACGCCAATAGGGAATACTATATAAACAACATGAAAAACGCCAAAGCTTGTGACGGCGTAGCGGAAATTATAAAAGTTTTGCAAAAATACTCAAAACCGTAAACTTTTGCTTTTTCCAATCGTAAGTATAGTCAGTTAACTTAAAAAGTCAACTGACTATGATAACAAATACATCAAGGAGGCTTTTAACATGAAAGAAGAAAGACTTAAAATTTTGAAGCTCGTTGAGGACGGTAAAATTTCGGCAGATGACGCAGTTAAACTTCTTGAAGCAATACAATTCAAATCTTTTGATGATTATACGGAAGGTCCGTCATTTGACGAACGTATGCGTGATTTTTCACAAAACGCGCAGGACTTCTTCAGAACTGTCGGAGAAAAAGTAAACGAGGCTTGCAAAAGCGCGGAACCAAAAGTTAAAGCTGCAACAAGAGTTGTTGTTGAGAAAACTGCCGCCGTTGTTGACGAAATCTCAAAATCTCTTAACGAAAGTCTTAAAAAGTTTAAAGAAGAGGCAGAAAAGCAGGAAGCTCCTTCAACAGAAGAAAATCCTGACGACAAGCCGGTAGAAAATTAGTATTTCAGGCGGGGGTTTCCCTGCCTGTATTTTTTTGTCGAACGCCGAAAAATGAAATTTCATTAAAAAATTTTTCATAAAAATATTGACGCGGCAAAAGAAATGTATTATAATAACCTAGTATCAGTCTAAAATCTTGTGTTTTGTTTTGAACGAGGGGAGGGAAATCAGATGTCCGAAGTTAAACTGAAAGAGAATGAAACGCTTGACAGTGCTCTCCGTCGTTTCAAAAGAAACTGTTCAAAAGCGGGAATTATCGGGGAAGTGCGCAAAAGAGAACACTACGACAAGCCGAGCGTTAAGCGCAAGAAAAAAATGGAAGCTGCGCGTAAAAGGAAATATATATAAAACAAAAGGATGCGGTATAAACCGTATCCTTTATTTATTATTCCGATTATTTTTCTACAGTACCAAAAGCATCTCGGTATATTCCGCCAACTATAATATCACCTGATTTCATTGCAATCAGCTCGTCAACAGTAACAAATCGCCAACCGTCTTCCGAAAGCTGCCGAACCGCCTCAATAGTTCCTTCTATAGTGCTTTCATATATATCGTGCATAAGCATAATTGCACCGTCCTGCGCATGAGAAACAATATGTTCCGTAACTTTTTGTGCGTTTTGGTGGTCCCAGTCGCGAGTATCCACATTCCATAAAACGATTGTCAAATTTCTATCGTTACAAAGGTCAATCAGCGTTTCATTACGAAGTCCGTAAGGAGGACGCAGCAATGTAACTTCCTGTCCTGTTAAGTCAAAAAGTATATCGCTTGTTTTATCAATTTGCTCTGCAATTTCGGCTTTGTTAATTGAGGTAAGTTCAAGGTGATTAAATGTGTGATTGCCTATTTCATGTCCTGCTTCTGCCGCTTGTCGGACTATATCGCCTAACGAGTCAAGTCTGTGACCAAGTACAAAGAAAGTTGCTTTTGCGTTATATTTTGCAAGTCCTTCAAGAAGTGCCGGAGTTGTAAGAGGATTTGGACCGTCATCGAATGTGAGTGCTATACATTTTTCATAAGGCTC
>JAISHX010000147.1 GCA_031262335.1 Clostridiales bacterium | reverse complement strand
CGCCGGCTTGATTTTTTACTTGGAGAAATATATGCGGGACGGTTTGAGAGTTTGTCCGCACCGCTTGAGGAAGTTTAAATGGGTGGTAAGAAAGTGACGCATGCCGGACACCGAGAGCGTGTCCGCGAAAAGTATGTAAACAACGGGATTAATTCATTTGCGGACCACGAAGTGTTGGAATTTTTGCTGTTTTATGCACTTCCCAGACGTGATACAAACGAACTTGCACACAAAATGATTAATGAGTTTGGCTCCTTGCACAATTTGATGGATGCACATCCTTCCGAAATTTCCCGCCGTTGCAAGGTTTCTATTAGTGTAGCCGCACTTGTTACGCTTCCGCCGCAAATTCATAAAAAATACGTTGCCTCAAAGATGGCTAAAAAAAATCCGTTTCACAGCACAAAAGCCGTAGGAACGTTTCTTATTTCTCTTTTTGCGGCGGAAGTGAGTGAATGTTTTTATATACTGTGTTTGGATTCGCAACAAAAACTTATCTCTTCAGAACTTATCACAAGAGGGACGCTTAACCATGCACAAATTTATTTACGTTCAATTATGGAAGCCGCGCTTAAACATCATGCGTGTTCAGTCGTACTGTCGCATAACCATCCGAATAACGACCTAACTCCGTCGGACGAGGATATTTCTACAACAGAAAAAATTGTAGAAGCGTTTGAATCGATTGATGTAGCAGTGCTTGACCATGTTATAGTTAATACTAGCGAATATTATAGTTTTAAGGAAAATAATTACTTATAGGGGAAAGGATTGCATATGTCTGATTTTTTTTCAGAAACAGTAAAGCGTTTAACACCTTATATTCCGGGTGAACAACCCAAAGACGGCGTTTATATAAAATTAAACACAAATGAAAGTCCTTATCCGCCGTCGCCTAACGCTATTTCGGCATTAAAAAATGCCGATTTTGAAAAATTAAGGCTATATCCTGACCCTGAATGCGTAAGTTTACGAAACACTTATGCAAATTATTTAGGTGTTTCTTCCGAAAATGTTTTTGTCGGCAATGGAAGTGATGAAGTGCTTGCCACAGCATTCCAAACATTTTTTGCCGGAAAAAACAATGTACTTATGCCCAATATTTCTTACAGCTTTTATCCGGTTTACTGCAATTTATATAATGTCAGAGCAACGGAAATTCCGCTTAAAGACTGGCGTGTTGTTTGTGATGATTATTGCGTTGCAAACAACGGAGTAATCATTGCAAATCCAAATGCGCCGACAGGAGTTGGTGTTTCGTGTGCGGAAATTGAAAATCTTTTAAAAAACAACCCTCAAAGCGTCGTTCTTATTGATGAGGCTTATGTGGATTTTGGCGGTCAAAGCGCAGTCGGACTTGTTAAAGATTTTGATAATGTTCTTGTCATAAGAACATTATCAAAATCTTATGGTTTGGCAGGTTTGCGCGTCGGATTTGCTGTCGGCGGAAAAAAACTCATAGAGGGAATGAATACAGTTAAAAATTCGTTTAACTCTTATCCTGTTGACTTTTTAGCGCAATTAGCGGCGGAAGAGGCAATAAAAGATGTTGACTATTTAAATCAAACAACATCAAAAATAATTGCGACAAGAGAGCGAACAGCTTTAAGGCTAAAAAACCTTGGATTTAACGTATTGGATTCAAGCGCAAATTTTCTTTTTATTATTCATAAAGAAATTGACGCAGGTTTTTTATTTAATTATTTAAAGCAAAATAAAATTTTAGTGCGTTGGTTTTCCGACCCTAAAATCAAAAACGGATTGCGCATTTCAATCGGAACAGACTTTGATATGGAAAAATTCTGTGATATAATCGCAAATGCGCTGGAGGCATTTCGATGAGAGAAACAACAATCGAAAGAAAAGCAAACGGAGTAGAAATAAGCTTGTTTTTAAATTTAGACGAACGCGGCGAAAATAAAATTTCAACAGGAATCGGTTTTTTCGACCATATGCTTACGGTTTTTGCATTTCATGCCGGCATTACTTTTAACCTTTCATGCAAACTTAATTCAGCGGTAAATGGTGATGATATAGTTGAGCAAATAGGTATTGCGGTTGGACAAGCGGTTAGCACTGCTCTTGGTGAGCGTCGTAAAATAAACCGTTATGGTGATTGTTTTCTTCCGATGGACGAAACATTGGCACATTGCGTTATAGATATTTCGGGAAAGCCGTACTTAGTATTTAATATGAATAACTTTTTGAACCCTAAAAAGAAAGCAGGGGAGTTTGACGGGGAACTTGCCGAAAAATTTTTCCGTGCGTTTGTCTTAAGTTCGGGAATTACTCTCCACCTTTCAATGGAATACGGTGAAAATACACATCATATGATAGAAGCTCTTTTTAAAGGTTTCGGCAGAGCTTTCCGTGATGCCGCAACGATAGCCAGAAGGGCTTTCTTATAATTAGGTTTAAGAGGGCAAAAATGAGAGAATCAGAAATTGAAAGAAAAACCAAAGAAACGGAAATAAAATTGTTCATAAACTTGGACAAGCGCGGAGACAATGAAATCTCGACAGGTATTGATTTTTTTGACCATTTACTTAAAAATTTTGCGTTTCATGCAGGGATTACGCTTAACTTATCATGCAAAGGTGATTTAGAAGTTGATGGGCATCACAGTATTGAAGATACAGGCATCGCGCTTGGACAGGCAGTTAAAAATGCGCTTGGCGAACGCCGCGGAATAAACCGTTACGGTAATTGCTTTTTTCCGGTAGACGAAAGCTTGACGCATTGTGTAATTGATATTTCAGGTCGTCCGTATTTAAGATTTTGTATGGACGTTTCAGACATAGAAGTCGGTAATTTTGACGGTGAGCTTGTTGAGGAATTTTTTCGTGCGTTTGTTTCTCACTCAGGAATCACGCTACATTTACTGCTAAAACACGGAGATGATTCCCGCCACATGATTGAATCTGTTTTTAACAGCTTTGGAGTGGCTTTCCGCAATGCCGCAGCAATAACAGAAGGCAATTTTCTGCCTACTTCAAAAGGAGTTTTTTGATGATTGCTGTAATAGATTATAATGTAGGCAATGTTCACAGCGTGTTAAACACGCTTAAACGCCTTGGAATTGACGCAACTCTTACGCGTGACAAATCTGTAATAAAAAATTCGGACGGAATAATTTTACCCGGGGTTGGCACTTTTCCGACAGCAATGAAAAATCTTCGGGAATTTGACCTGATTGAAATTTTAAATGAAAGAAAGTGTGCCGGAGTTCCAATTTTGGGAATATGCCTTGGTGCGCAAATTATATTTGAACACGGGTTTGAAGTGCGTGAAACAAAAGGATTAGGATACCTTTCCGGAAATGTAAGGTTGATTGATACTTCTGCAAAACTCCCTCATATGGGTTGGAACAATTTAGAATTTGTATGTCCGTCACCGTTTTCGTCTGTTGCCGGAATGGACGTTTATTTTGTGCATTCGTATATGGTTGACTTTACGGAAGATACGATTGCCTTTGCCGAATACGGCGGTGTAAAAATTCCTGCTATTTTCGGGAAAGAAAATATTGTCGGATGTCAGTTTCATCCGGAAAAAAGCGGTGAATCCGGCGCGAAAATACTTTTAAAATGGAAGGAATATGTTTATAAATGATAGTTTTTCCTGCAATAGATATTTTCGGCGGCGAAGCTGTCAGGCTTTACAAAGGTGATTTTTCTCAAAAAACTGTTTATTCATCCGAACCATGGGAGCTGGCAAAAACTTTTTCTATGGCAGGAATCAGTTTTTTGCATGTTGTTGACCTTGACGGCGCAAAAAACGGCACAAGAGTGAATCATAAAACAATTGAAAAAATCCGCAAATCGTTTGAG
>JAISHX010000194.1 GCA_031262335.1 Clostridiales bacterium | reverse complement strand
TCGCTTCTGCTTCTTTTGCTGCATTTTCTAAGATTAAAGCAGATTCTTTTTCCGCTGAACCGACTTTAGCTTCCGCAATGCGTTTGCGATAAGATTGTCCCAAAAAAAATCCGGAAACTATGCCGGCAACTAAACAGAAAAAGCCTGCAATGATTAAAATAATAGTTGTTTCAATACCCAAAAAAACACCTCCGTTATTAAGTTTTCAACGTGCGAAAATTCTATTATATTAACGCGCCGAATTAACTTTAAGAAGTCAAAGGCGGCTAAATTCATAACAAAACACCGCCCTCACAATTATAATGCCAATTACTAAAAAAATCAAGTTTCAATTTTAATGAAACTTGATTTTTTTGAATGAATTATTAAAAAATACACTATTCGCGAATCACGGCAAAAACCGCAGACTCACCGTTTATATCCCATTCTTTGGAGGAAAGTCCTTCAAAGTTGCCGCAACAGACAATTTCTTCTCCTAAAACTTCGCTTTTTATTTTTTCCGCGTATTTTTCAAATACTTTTTCTATAACCGGAGATGATTTAAATAAAACGCGAATTTTGTCCGTAACATTAAAATCGGATTCTTTGCGCATTGTTTGGATTTTGCTTACAATTTCGCGTACATAGCCTTCTTCAATTAAATCCGGAGTTAAATTCACATCTAAAACAACGATAAAACCTTTATCCGAATCTCCGACAAAGCCTTCTTTTCTTATTGTTTCGATTAAAACATCATCTTTTGAGAGTTCAATCGTGTTGCCGTCAATTTCAAACTTGGCGGTTTCATTGGAAACTCGTGCGTAAAAATCGTTGCCGTCAACTTCGGACAGATATTTTGAAATTTTCGGCAACAGCTTTCCGTAGCGCGGACCCAAAGTTTTTAGTTGAGGCTTGAATTTATATGATGCAAATTCGTCAATTTTTTCCGTAAATTCGACTTCGCGGACGTTAAGTTCTTCGGCAATTATTTTTTTCTGTTCAGAATCTAAATCACCTGAAAAATTAACATACATTTTTGACAGCGGCTGACGGTTTTTAATGTTCGCTGTGTTTCTTGCCGAACGACCAAGGACGACAAGATTCAGGACAGTTTCCATTTTCAATTCAAGCTCGGTGTTAATAAAATTTTCGTTGCAAACAGGGAAATCCGTAAGGTGTACACTGATTGGAACAGACTTATTGAATTTTGCCGTTATATTTCTGTAAATTGTTTCCGCCATAAAAGGTACAAACGGTGCGGAAAGCTTTGACATAGTATCAAGAATGGTATACAAAGTCATGTAGGCGTTAATTTTATCTTGTTCGATTCCTCCTGCCCAAAATCTTTCACGGCAACGGCGCAAATACCAGTTGCTGAGTTCGTCTGTGAAGTTTGATAAGGCTCTTGCCGCTTCCGTAATTTTATAAGCGGATAAATACTCATCTACATTTTTTACTAAAGTATTTAATTTGGATAACGCCCATAAATCCATTGAATCAAGCTTTTCTTTATCTAAAACATACTGAGTTGGGTCAAAGTTGTCTATATCTGCATACAAAACATAAAAAGCATAACTGTTCCAAAGTGTCCCCATAAATTTTCTGCTTAATTCAATAACGGCGTCGTCATAGAAACGGCTTGATAACCAAGGCGAGCTGCCGGCATAAAAGAACCAGCGAATAGCATCGGCTCCGAATTTTTCTAAAATTACAGAAGGGTCAACGTAGTTGCCTTTTGCTTTTGAAAGTTTTTGTCCGTCTTTATCCTGAACATGCCCCAAAACAATTACGTTCTCATACGGAGATTTATCAAAAAGCAATGTTCCTATTGCCATCAAAGTATAAAACCAGCCGCGTGTTTGGTCTATTGCTTCTGAAATAAAGTCGGCAGGGAACATTAAATCAAACAATTCTTTATTTTCAAAAGGATAATGCCATTGTGCAAAAGGCATACTTCCGGAATCAAACCAGCAGTCAATTACTTCGGGAACACGCTTCATTTGTGAACCGCATTTTTCACATTTCAAAAAAACATCATCTATATACGGGCGATGAAGTTCAATGTCATCAGGCACATTTATGCCTTTTTCTTTCAGTTCGGCAATACTGCCTATCGCCGTCTTATGTCCGCAGGCACATTCCCAAACAGGGAGCGGCGTTCCCCAATAACGTTCACGACTTATGCCCCAGTCAACAACATCTGCTAAAAAATGTCCGAATCTGCCGTTCTTTATAGTTTCCGGCATCCAATTTACAGTCGCATTGTTTTTAAGAAGATTATCGCGTAATTTTGTCATTTCAATAAACCACGCGCTGCGTGCATAATATAAAAGCGGAGTATCACATCTCCAGCAGAACGGGTAATTGTGTTCATAATTTGCAGCATAGAGCAGTGTGCCGGATTGCTTCATATCATTTATAATCAATGCGTCCGCGTCTTTAACAAAAATCCCCGCATATTTTCCGGCTTGTTCGGTAAATTTGCCTTGTTCGTCAACAAGCATGACAAATTTAAGTGAATATTTTTTTCCGACGCGGTAGTCATCTTCACCAAAAGCAGGAGCGCAATGAACTATCCCTGTGCCGTCGGTAAGCGTTACATAATCATCGCATACAACGATATGTGCGCGTTTTTCTGAATCCCCTGAAAAGAAGTTGAAAATAGGTTCATATTCAATAAATTCAAGCTCTTTGCCTTTAAATGTTTGAATTGTTTCGGCTTCTTCGCCAAGAACGCTTTCAACAAGAGCTTCTGCAAGAATAAAAAATTCATCGCCAAGTTTTACTTTTGCATAAATTTCTTTTGCATTTACGGTAAGAGAAGTATTTGACGGCAATGTCCACGGTGTTGTCGTCCATGCCAAGAAATATTCGTTTTCTTTATTTTTTAATTTAAATTTAACGTAAACAGATTTT
>JAISHX010000133.1 GCA_031262335.1 Clostridiales bacterium | reverse complement strand
AATATGTGATTCCGATTTTGTTCGTTTGCCGGTCTTTGGCGAACGCGAACAAATTCAAAAGAAAAAGTTTAATCTGCCGCTTTTGCCGACAACGACAATAGGGTCTTTCCCACAAACAGCAGATGTACGCCAAAACCGCGCCGCCTTAAAAAAAGGCAAAATAACAGCCGAACAATATACTGAATTTAATAAGAACAAAATAGCCGAATGTATTCGTTTTCAGGAAGAAATCGGACTGGACGTTCTTGTCCACGGTGAATTTGAACGCAATGACATGGTTGAATATTTCGGTGAAAGCCTTGACGGTTATGTATTTACCGAAAAAGCATGGGTACAGTCATATGGTGTACGCTGTGTAAAACCTCCGATTGTTTGGGGAGATGTGTCACGCCGCAATCCGATGACTGTTGCGTATTCTTCTTATGCGAGCAGCCTTTCCGATAAACCGGTCAAAGGTATGCTGACAGGACCTGTCACAATTTTAAACTGGTCATTCCCGCGGGCAGATGTTTCGCTTAAAGAAACCGCGTTGCAAATTGCATTGGCAATCCGTGACGAAGTTCTTGACCTTGAGTCAGCCGGAGTAAAGATTATTCAAATTGACGAAGCCGCCCTCCGCGAAAAACTGCCTCTCCGCAAAACAGACTGGAACAGTGAATATCTTGATTGGGCAATCCCTGCATTCAGGCTTGTTCACAGCAAAGTTGTTGCGGATACGCAAATTCACACCCATATGTGCTATAGTGAATTTAACGACATAATAAAGGACATTGACAATATGGATGCCGATGTTATTACTTTTGAAGCGTCACGTTCCGAACTTGACGTTTTGGATGCGCTTGCAGAATGTGGTTTCCGTACGCAAGTTGGACCCGGCGTATATGATATTCATTCGCCGCGTGTGCCTTCGGTTGAAGAAATAAAAGCTACAATAATTAAAATTCTTGCAAAAACAGATAAAGAAAAAGTTTGGATTAACCCCGATTGCGGTTTAAAAACACGCGGAGTTCCTGAAACAGAAGAAAGTCTGCGCAATCTTGTCATTGCCGCCAAAGAAGTTAGGGAAAACTTAAAATGAATACAAGTGAATTATTTAAACAAAAGCGCGTTTTTTCAATAGAAATTTTCCCTCCAAAGCGAGGCATGGAAAGTCCGGAAGAAATCGAAAAAATATATGATACACTGAATGAGTTTCACGCATTAAATCCGGACTATATAAGCGTGACTTACGGCGCGGGCGGAAGCGGAAACAGCTCTGCTTCAATAGAAATTGCCGGCGGAATAAAAGAAAAATTCGATATTGAGAGCGTTGCACATTTACCGGCAATCGGTATGAGCGAAAAAGATGTCTTGCTTGTTTTGGAACAACTTAAAAATCGTAATGTTGAAAATATTCTTGCACTCAGAGGCGACAACCCCGGCAATATTCCTGCCGGGGATTTCCCCTATGCAAGTGATTTGACAAGTTTTATCAAAAATCAAGGCGGATTTAATGTTATCGGAGCATGTTATCCGGAAACACACCCTGAAGCACATTCGCCCGAAACAGACATAGAAAATCTCAAAAAGAAAGTTGATTCAGGTGTCGGGCATCTTATTTCGCAATTGTTTTTGGACAACTCATTCTTTTATGACTTTTTGGAACGTGCCGAAAAAGCAGGAATAAATGTTCCTATTGAAGCCGGAATTATGCCCGTTGTTAATAAAAAACAAATTTTGCGTATGACAAGCCTTTGCGGAGCAAAAATCCCAAAAAAATTTATGAAAATGATGGATAAATTTGAAGATAACCCCGTTGCTATGCGTGATGCCGGAATTGCGTATGCTGTTGACCAAATAATTGATTTGCTGGCACACGATGCCGCAGGTATTCATCTTTACGCAATGAACAACCCTTACATTGCACGCAAAATAAAAAAAGCTACACAATCCTTGTTTGTGTAATTATTGTGCCATTTTGCTGAAAATTTTTAAAATAATAAACAGAATAAAACTTACGTTTTCCGTAAGCTTTATTCTGTTTATCACATTGAGCAATATATTATATTTCTAAATTTTTTTGCGTATTTTCTATTTCTTCTCTTGAAACAGTATTAAATGTAGTTATATTACATTCAAGTGCTTGCGATAAATATTTCTTCGCTGTTTCTATATTGCCGTCTTTTATTTCAATCAAAGCAATATAATATAAACTATCAGACATTCTCGGATTTAATAAAACGGCTTTTTCAAAAGCTTGTTTTGCCTCGGTAAAATCTTCTTGACGGAATTTTATCTGTCCGAGATTATCCCACGCAGACGAATAGTCAGCATTATCGGCAAGTGCTTTTTCGGTAAGCTCCGCCGCTTTTTGTAAATCTCCTTTAAGAATATATATAAAGCCAAAAGTTGTCAAAGCAGACGCAGAAAGATATTCGTAACGTTTTTCAACTTCGGTAATTGCATCAGTTGCGCGGTCTAAATCGCCGTGCAGCCAAAATGCAGTCACGCGTGTTATGTATATGTTTTTTTCTGTAAGTGCAGAGCGTTTTTTTACGGTCAACGATTTTTCCAATAAGTC
>JAISHX010000115.1 GCA_031262335.1 Clostridiales bacterium | reverse complement strand
CGGACTTAAACATACATTGATAATTTCTCCGCCTGGACGCGGCAAAACAACACTTCTGCGCGACGCGGCACGCCAAATAAGTGATATTTATGAAAAAACAGTAGCTATTGCCGATGAACGAGGCGAAATTGCCGCCTGTTGGATGGGTATACCGCAAAACAATGTTGGTTGCCGAACAGATATTCTTGATGCTTGTCCAAAAACAAAAGCAATTCCGCTGTTAATCCGCTCAATGGCTCCCGATGTTGTCATTGCGGATGAAATCGGCACAAATGACGCCGAAGTAATAGAGGACGCGCATGCAGCCGGAGTAAAAGTTTTTTCGTCAGCACACGGTGCAAACCTAACCGACATAATGAAACGCCCTTCAGTTTCCGCTCTGTTTGCAAAGAGAATTTTTGAAAGGTACATTATTCTTACTTCTTACGGAAAAATGGGTATCAATGCCGTTTATGACGAGAACTTTAAAAGTCTGTCAATCGAAGACCACGGCAATTAGGAGGTCGCTATGTTAAAGCTTGTTGGCGGCTTGCTTTTGTTCGCCGCGTCATCAATAATAGGATTTCGGTATTCGATAAGAGAAAAACTGCGCATTAACAGCTTGTCCGAAATGCGGAAAGCTCTTATGATTCTAAAATCGGAAATATCTTTTTCGGAAAATTCACTTACTGACGCGTTTTCCTATATTGCCAAAAACACAGACGGAAGTATAGGTGATTTTTTTGCAGTAATGGCAAAAAAGCTTCGTACCGGTGAAAGCTTTTCAAAGATATGGGACTCCTCTTTGGCAGTTTTGGGTGATTCAAAGCTTGCCGAAGAAGATAAGCGCGAGTTTTCACGCCTTTCAAAAACAATAGGTATTGCTGATAAACGGTTTAATGAAGAAATTATTTCTGCGCTTGTGCGGTATATAGACGACAAAGTTGAAAGCCTTTATAAAGAAAGTGAAAAAAACCGCCCTCTTTTTGGCAGTTTGGGCATTTTATGCGGACTTTTAATTACTGTTGCCGTTCTTTGACAACTCCGCACGCCTAAAGGCGGAGGATTATTGGTCAAACGTCCGTTGCTGTCAAAACTAAAGCACGGGGCTTTACGGCGTAGTTTGTAAGGAGTGGGTATTTTGGAAATATCGGTTGTGTTTCGCATTGCGGCAGTCGGAATATTAGTTGCGGTGTTTAATCAGGTGCTGGCTCGTGCCGGACGGGACGAACAAGCAACAATGGTAACTCTTGCGGGAATTATTGTAGTGCTGTTTTGGATAGTCCAGTATATAAGCGACTTGTTCACAACAGTGCAAACGCTGTTTCAGCTTTGAGCCATGGAAACAGAAATTTATAAAATTGCCGCCGCCGGAATAATAGCGACAATTCTTGCCCTAACACTAAAACGGGACAATCCTGTTTTCGGTGTTTTTGTCGGCATTGCAATTTCTGTTATAATACTGCTTGCGCTTATGCCTGCATTGACTGAAGTATTCGGCATTTTTAAGGAAATTTCTTCTCTTGCAGGCGCAAACACGGATTATATTTTAATAATTGTCAAAATTATTGCAATTTCCTACATTGCGGAATTTGCGGCGCAAATATGTTCCGATGCCGGCGAGGCAGGCATCGGGGCAAAAATAGAATTTGGCGGAAAAGTTATTATAATGACTGTAGCCGCACCTCTTATTGTTTCTCTTATAAAGGAAATAACGGGTATGTTGCCATGAATAATATTGTTTTTCTGACAGGGATAATTGACTATGTAAACGGATTAAATCTTGAACCATTGTCACACGCTTCAGGAATTGATGCCGCTGAAATGCTCCGTCTTGCAGTTTCCGGCGGTGAAAACATAAGTTTTTCGGAAACAATGAGCTATTTTATGCAGATGCTTTTTTCCGAAGTTAACGACCTGCTTTTTTTAACACGAAATATGCTTATTGTTGCTCTGTTTTCGGCTCTGCTGAAAGTTTTATCAAAATCTTTCAGCAAAAACGAAGTAAGTGAAATGGGCTTTTACGTTAATTATGTTATTGTAGTTGCGCTTTTAATGATGTCTTTTTCAGATTGTGCCGGAATTATGCGCGGACTTGCCGAATCTGTTCGTTCTGTTATGGAAGCCTCCGCGCCGGTCATTGCGTCCGTAACAGCGGCGGCAGGCGGCGCAACAACAGCATATATATTTTCGCCGTTGCTATTTGGCGCGGCAGGTATCATATCAGATATTGTATCCGGTGTACTTTCGCCAATAATACTTATTGCCGCCGTTCTTCACATCGCGAACAATATTTCCGAAAAAGAACTTTTAGGCAAACTTTGCGAAACAGTTAAAAAATTTCTTGCATGGGCAATGGGCGGTGCGTCAGTAATATTCATGGGCGTTTTGTCTGTTCAGGGAATAACCGCTCCGATACTTGACAATGCTGCCGCAAAAGGAGCAAAATTTGCCGTTTCCGCTGTACCCGTCGTCGGCGGGGCTTTATCGGGAGCGGTTGATACCGTATTTTATTGGGCAAACACAACAAAGAGCGGAATTTTGGTCGTTGTAATAATTATTATCGTTGTGACATGCGCCGTTCCCATAATAAAAACGGCGGCATTTGTTATTGTGTACAAGCTTACAGCGGCAATAATTCAACCGATTGCAGACGACAGAATAGTTTCCGTAATTGACGGAATGTCGGGATTTGCATCGCTTATGCTTGCGGCGGACGTTTTGATTGCTGTTATGGTTATATTTTTGTCGATGGTAGTTCTTGGGTGAGGTGGAGTATATGCTTGCGGCAATATCGGAATATGTACGCGGTGTCGCTTTGTGCGTTATTATAATGAGTTTGGCGCAAATAATCGTGCCGAACGGAAAATTCAAACAATATGTAAGTCTTTGTGCAGGTATAATTCTTGTTCTTGCACTGATACGCCCTTTGGGGAATATTTTTGCATCAATCAAAAAAGAGAATTTTTCTGCAAGTTTTTCCGCATTGCCTATTCCGACATCATTGCCGTCCGATGCCTCCGCAAACGCTCTTATTATTGCCGAATATGAAAAAAATCTTTCTGCATCCATTAAAGATTTTGTAGATGCCCAAGCTGGAAATACGGGATTCTATTTTGAAAATGCGGATTTTGACATTGAATCATCAGAACAAGATTTCGGACGGATTAATTCTGTAGCAGTATTTGTTACAAAAAATCCTCCGAAACAAGGTTTTATAAGGATAGAAAAAATAGAAGTTCCTCCGTTGCCGTTTTCGGAAGTATTCGAACCGGCATCTCCGACAGAAAGTCCTGAAATTATTTCTCTTAAAAGCTCGATTTCAAGATTCTATAATTTATCCGAGCATAATATATATATTGAAGTACAAGATAACGGCGGTGATGAATAGACAGCAAGGAGGACTACCTATGGATAAAGACGATACTCCGGGGTTTTTTAAAAAACACAAAACTACTATATATGTTGTTTTGCTTTTATCAGCGGGTATTGTTTGCATTGCGCTTAGTTTTTTTACAAAAAAGCCTACAACTGAACCCACACCGTTACCCGTCTATGAACAAACAACAGAAAGTTCTGCAGGCTATGCGGAGGACTTGGAAACGCGGCTTAAAAAAATTCTTTCAATGGTTGAAGGTGCAGGCAAAGTTGAAGTTCTTATTACTCTTGCACAAGGCGAAGAAACAATTATTGCACGAGATTACGCCGACAAGAACGAAACCGTAAGCGAAACCGATTCGGCAGGAGGTCAGCGTGAAACAATCAGCTATGACACAAAGGATTCCGCTGTATTGGCGGGGCAGTCGCCGGTTATAGTTTCAACAAAGTCACCAAAAATTGAAGGCGTTCTTATCGTTGCTCAAGGCTGCGGCAACGACAAAGTAAAAGACGAGCTTATCCGCGCCGCACAGGCTTTGCTGAACGTTGAGATTCACAAAATTCAGGCATTAAAGATGAAATAATATTTTTCAAGGAGGCAGGCAATGTTCAAAATCAAAAGAAATCACGTAGTCATATCGGCACTTGTAGTTATGATAGGCGTGGCGGGTTATCTGAGTTACATAGACCGCTTTGGGAGCGATA
>JAISHX010000036.1 GCA_031262335.1 Clostridiales bacterium | reverse complement strand
CTGCTCAAAAAAGTCATCAAAATTTTCAAGAATGTCCTCTTTTACTTTTTTGACGTATTCACACACTTTTGGGTTGTTATAATATTTTTCAATAATTGCAACAAACCTCTGCCCTATCGCAAATAACGCGGAAGAAAACTCAAAATTGCCGACATCCGTTACAACGGCTCTGTCAAATTGACGCATACGGCGCAGTATTCCCGCTGTTTGGCTTTGCACCTCGCCGGATTGTTTGTTTATAGCGTTTTTAACTTCTTCGGGAAGAGCGTCATACTGTTCTTCCGATATTATTTCACCGTCAATAATCGGAACAAAATACACTCCCGCAGTCGTACTTTTTACACCAAAATTATATTCTTTTGCCTCTTTGGTTATCTCTTTTATAATCAAATCTCTGCCGTCACGATATTTCCGAACGATTGAATTTTTTACATCTTCAAACTCAGGCGACGCAAAAGTCTGGCGAATATCCATCTTGACAAGTTCAATCAATTCTTCCATATCTGTTTTAAAATCACGTCCGCCGCCTGCGGGGAAAGTAAGCAGAACAGGTGTTTTTGCGTCGTCAAAATTATAAACACAGCAAATATCAGGCGGCGGCGGAAGCTTTTCGGCTGCCTCGGTTGCCAGTTTCATAACAGCGGAAATCCTGCCCGAATCAACAGGACCCGAAACATATATATTGTATCCTTCGGCGCGTGTACGCAACCCAAAAGACAAGGCACGTTCGGCACGCGGCTGCCCTATTACGGCAACGGCAGACGTTTTTTGCTCAAGTTGTTCTTTTATATATTTTAAGTCAAACGACGGTTTTAATTCTTTGTATGTCAGTTCCGAAATCATATTTTATACTCCTGATTTTCACTATAATACCACATTATAACAGCATCTTCTTTTGTATCCGAATAATAATTTTTGCGTATACCTTCGGGCTTAAAACCTGTTTTTGCATAGAGTGCATGTGCGGATTTATTGTTAATTCTCACCTCAAGGGTAAGTCCAATCATATGTTTTTTTTCGGAAACGGCAACAAGTTCCTTAACAAGCATTGTCCCTATACCTTTTTGCCTGTGTTCCTCCGCAACAGCAACTTTTGTTATGTGTCCTTCATTGACAACGTGCCACATTCCCGCATAACCTGCTATTTTTTTGTCAAGTACCGCAATAAAGTAATATGCGTTAGGATTCTTCAGTTCCTCTAAAAATGATTTTCTGCTCCACGGCACAGAAAAACTCCGTTCTTCAAGTTCCATAACCTCGTCAAGGTGATGTTTTTTCATTCTGAATACTTTAATTGATTTTGGTTCCCAAATCATTTCAAATTTTCTCCGTTTGCAGAATTATCACGACTTTGCCTTGCGTCATATTCTCTTTCGGCTTGCGGTTTTCTTATATAAGTTATGTCAAAGTCGTCAACACTAACGGCGGCAGAAATATTCAGCGCGGCGCATACAGCGGCGGCAGAAGCGCGTACAGCCCAAAAATGCGGCGGAGCCGTTGAAAAACCACTTTCCTTTATAATATCATTATAAGCGCGAACACCGTCCCCTGTGAAAACAGCATGAACTCCCAATTCTTTGAGTTTCTGTATAACAACCTTTATATCTTCACAGAAATAATCGGATTTCCTTTTCGGGTTGCCGTTTTCACAACAATAAAACGCACAGTAGACTTCTCCGCGGCGTGCGTCCATTACGGGAACAACAAACTCTCCGGATATGTTGCTTGCAAGAGCGTCAAGACTTGAAACAGGAATAATCTTTTTTCCGGACGCATAGGCAAGCCCTTTTGCCGTTGCCGCGCCTATTCTGACACCTGTAAAAGACCCCGGACCTGATGTTGCGGCAATATAATCCATTTCGGAAATATTGGTTTCAAGCCGTACAAGAAGCGAATCAATCGCCGGCATCAGCGATACTGAATGGTCTTTTTTGAAGTCGGCAAAAATCTCGCCGATAATTTTACCGCCGTCTGAAACGGCGACTGAGCAGGCTGTACCGGAAGCGTCAATCGCCAAAATTTTCTCTTTCAGAAAATCACACCTCATTTTTTGCTTAGTCGGGAAAAGTCACCGTAATTTTTCTGTAATCGCCGCCAACCGACGGGTCATTTTCAATAAAAACAGAAATAGCCGTGCAGGGAAGCACGTCTTCTATTATCTCCGCCCATTCAACAAGGCAAACACCGTTTCCTTCAAAATAATCCAAACCAACAGAATATTCAAATTCTACCGAATTTTTAACCCTATATGTGTCAAAATGATATATCGGAAATTTTGTTCCCGAATATATATTCATTATTGAAAAAGTAGGGCTTGAAACAACGTCCGCCGAGTTTTCGGCGGCATTTTTTACAAAGCCTTTGACAAATGCCGTTTTTCCCGCACCTAAACCGCCGGAAAGTTTTATTACTTCACCGCCACGACATTTCGCCGCCAATGCCGCCCCGACTGACGCTGTATCATCTTCCGAAAAACTTTCATATATTGTTTTCATTAGAAATAACTTATCACAGGTACTGCCACGACCGAAAGTATGAGGAGAACAGCAACGACACCTGCGGCAACTCTTTTAAG
>JAISHX010000010.1 GCA_031262335.1 Clostridiales bacterium | reverse complement strand
CAGAGTTCAAAAAGGTGAAAAACTCCTTGTTCATCTGACAGGTGAACAAGGAGTGCCGCTTGCGCGGCAAGTTATTAAAGAAGTTTACGCCGCAGGCGGATTACCGTTTTTTAAAATGGAGAATAGCGCCGTAAAAAGAGAGCTTTTGCTTAATTGCACGGAAGAACAAATTGCAATCGACGCTCATCATGATTGTATTCTTATGGACAGTATGGACGCATATATAGGTATAAACGCTTCGACAAACCTTTCGGGACTGGCAGGTGTTTCTGCGGAAAAAAACAGTCTTTACCAGAAATTTTATTTCCAGCCTGTTCACCGCGACAGACGTGTACGCCACACAAAATGGGTAATTTTGCGTTATCCGACAGATAGCATGGCACAAGCCGCCGAAAAAAGCAGTGAGGATTTTGAAGACTTTTTCTTTGACGTATGTTGCCTTGATTATTCAAAGATGGAAAAAGCAATGCAACCCCTCGTTCGGCTTATGGAACAGACGGACAAAGTACGCATCACAGGAGTAAATACCGACATCTCTTTTTCAATAAAAAATATTCCGGCTATTCCTTGTGCCGGACAAATAAATATTCCCGATGGTGAAGTTTACACCGCACCGGTTAAAGATTCTGTAAACGGAGTAATTTCCTATAATACCCCAAGTGAGTATTTGGGTTTCACTTATGAAAATATTCAATTCACGTTTAAAGACGGAAAAATCATAAAAGCAACTTCCAACAACAATGACCGTATAAATGAAGTTCTTGACACTGATGAGGGTGCCCGTTTTATTGGCGAATTTGCAATCGGCGTTAATCCGTATATCGAAAAGCCAATGAAAAACACTCTTTTTGACGAAAAAATAAAAGGCAGTTTCCATTTTACCCCGGGAAACAGCTATGATGAGGCAGACAATACAAACAAAAGCGCAATTCACTGGGATTTGGTAAATATTCAAACCCCTGAATATGGCGGCGGCGAAATTTATTTTGACGGTAAACTGATTCGCAAAGACGGTTTGTTCGTTATTCCGGAATTAGAGCCTCTTAACCCTGAAAATCTTAAATAAGTTATTGTGATTTAGATTCAAAAATAGCAGAAACTGCTCTTGCAGTAGTTTCTGCTATTTCACTATATATTTAAGATTAAACTTGCAAGCGAGAAATACACAATAAGCGTTACGGAATCAACGATTGTGGTTATCAGAGGACTTGCCATAAGGGCAGGGTCAAGTTTTAAAGCTTTTGCACCGACAGGCAGCATACCTCCCAGCATATCTGCGATTGTAACTACCGCGCATATAGACGCGGAAACAACAAGCGCAACTCGTATTGATTCACGGAATAAAATGAGCCTTAAAAAATTTACCGCGCCAAGAGCAATACCGCAAATAATTCCGACGGAAAACTCTTTAATCAGTATTCTGCCAATGTCCTTCATGCGGATTTCGTTCAGGGCAATTCCGCGAATGACAAGCGTGGAAGTTTGAGAGCCTGCGTTTCCGCCGGTACCTGTCAGCATCGGTACAAACGTTGCAAGAACAATCACGGACGTTAGCAGCGACTCAAATTTGCTCATTATCATTGAAGTTGCAGTTGCGGAAATCATAAGGAACAGCAGCCAAACAATTCTGTTACGCGCCATAGAAAAGACGCTTGTTTTCAGATAAGGTTTTTCGGACGGATTAAGAGCCGCCATTATCTCAATATCCTCTGCCACTTCCTCTTTCATGACGTCAATTGCGTCGTCAACCGTTACAATACCAACAAGCCGACCCTCTTTATCAACGACAGGCAATGCAAGAAAGTCATATTTACTTATTATTTCTGCGGCTTTTTCTTGGTCATCAAGTGTATTTACCGAAAGTATATTATTCTCCATAATATCTTTGACAAGAACATCGTCGGCAGCGTGGAGGAGTGTTTTTAATGCCACGACACCGGCAAGATGCCGCTGTGAATCTATTACATAGCATGTATAAACCGTTTCCTTATCGGAACCGGTTTTTCTTATTATTGAAATTGCTTCGGCAACGGTAGTTTGCAGATGAAATTCACAAAATTCAACAGTCATAATACCGCCGACGGAATCATCGGGATAAAGAAGAAAATCGTTAATAAGCTTACGATTATTCTCGTCAACATTCTGCAAAACTTTTTTGACGACGTTTGACGGTGCCTCCTCAAGAAGGTCAACTGTATCATCAATAAAAAGTTCGTCTAAAATTGAACGCGCTTCTTTGTCCGACACACCTAAGATTATTTTCTGCCGTTGTTCGTCGGTCATATAAGTAAAAACTTCGGCGGACATTGCTTTTGGCAGAATCCGAAAAACAGTAACAAGTTTTTCATCTCTGACTTCTGACAAAAACTCCGCAACGTCAACTTCATTAGCATCGGAGATGTCTGCCTTCAATGCGGCAAATTTATTTTCTTCAATCAGGTTAAGCCATTTTTCAAAATTCATATACGCACCTCCGTAACCGATTATCTGCTGAATTTTGATGTTTTTTTAAAATTCAGTAGATTTTCACTATCTCTCATCACTTTGAGATTTTCTGCTTCTCGAATATTATTAAATATCCTGCCTATGTCACGGCAAGCCGTGTTTTATCCATAGTCCACAGACTTAAATTCCCGTGTTACGAACGGTACATACTTGCTTTCAGCGTTTTTATGCTGTTGCAAGTTTTGCAAGATTGATAGCTGCGTTTAAGTCCCTGTCTATCACTGTTCCGCAATGTTCACAATGATATGTTCGTTCACTTAAACTGAGCGTGTCCTTCTTGTTTCCGCATACACTACAAGTTTTTGAACTTGGATAGAATCTGTCGGCAATTTTTAACTCAATACCGTTTAACCGGCATTTGTATTCAAGTTGCCTTCGGATTTCAGCAAAACTTACTTCAGCTACTGCTCTTGCGAGTTTGTGATTTTTCATCATTCCGCTGACGTTCAAATCCTCAATAACTATTACGCTTGGTTTGGTTTTCACCACATCTGCCGTCATTTGATGACACGCATTGTTGCGTATATTAGCTATCTTGCGGTATATGCGTTGTACTGTTCTCTTAGCTTTGAGATAGTTTTTGGTTACATCTCCTTTCTTGTATTTTTTAGCACACTTTCTTTGTTCTGATTTTAACTTTTTAGTCAATTTCTTGACTTTTTGTAACTTAGCAGGATTTTCATATACCATGCCGTTTGACAATGTAGCAAGTATTTTAATACCTACATCTATGCCTATTGGTTTGCCTGTTGGTTTAGTATTTGTTACCTGTACTTCAACTCCTACTGTTATATACCAGTATTTGTTGTCAAATACAACTCTTGGATTGCTGAATTTAGTATTCCTCGGTAATTGCTCCGATGTTATTACCCAACCCAACTTCGGTAACTTAACTCGCATCGTGTCTACTCTTACTTTTTCGACCGGTACGAAAAACTATGGTAAACACTTATGCCTGCTCTTAAATTTTGGAAATCCGCGTACTTTGAAAAAGTTTTTCAATGCTGTGTCGGCATCATATACTGCTTGCTTTATTGCTTGACTGCATCCCGCCTTGAGAAAACTCAATTCATCATTATTGTTGTACTCAAACCTTAACTCT
>JAISHX010000217.1 GCA_031262335.1 Clostridiales bacterium | reverse complement strand
AAATGTTTCTTTGTGTACACCGAATATTATTTGATATTTTTCTTCCGGCAATCTTTCCAGCCGTTCTACATTATTCATTCTTTTAATATATCATATTTTTCGGTTTTAGAACAGGTCTGATATTCGCGCCTTCCGGGACGTTCGCCTGCTTGCATAATTCCGCGTAAAACGCGTCGTCCAGCGAGAGGTAGATGACCAACACCGGTCTGCCGCTTTGCGCCTCGGGTATGGCGATTCGCCCTGCATCGCTCCAGATGTCGGTATCGGTGGTCTGAATCTCCAATCCGGCGTTGCCGCCGACCATTTTAATAGCGGCTTCTCGGTCAAAGGTCTGTAACCGCTCGGTGACGGTGCGGGCGGCTTCGGCGGAGGTAGTCGGAGGCAACGTGTCCTCCGATGTGGACACGCTGTAGGACGAAAGACTCACATACGCCGTGGCGTCGACGCCTGGGTAGAGCATGGTCACCTGGGTCATCAGCGAATCGCCAAAGGAAACGCCCACCAAAAACAACACCACGCTGGAGGCAAGGGCAATCACCGTCGCCCTGTAATTCCTGCGGCTGCGTTTCATGAAAGTGGAAGCAAGCTGTCCCTCCACGCCGAAGATTTTGCGTGTGAGTACAGCCCCACGCACTTTTTTCGCCTTTAGCTTTACCTCGCCTTTGCCGCGAATCGCGTCAATCGCAGGGATTTTAGCGGCTTTACGGGCAGGAAGATAAGCAGACAGAAAAATTGTGAGCAGTGCCAACACAGCGGCTAATACAATTACCCACCACGGAGCGGCAAAATCCATATGAATCTGCATATCGTTCAATTTATTGCGCGCAACCAAAAAATGTCCTGCCAAAGCGCAACCCACCGCTTCCACCCCAAGACCTATTCCGATTCCGATGGGAATGCCGATAAAGGCAAGGAGAAGTCCTTCGGAAACAACCGTGGAACGAATCTGCCTTGCGGTTGCACCTACACTTTTCAGTATACCGAATTGCTTGATGCGTTCTCCGGCACTCACGCGGAAAGCGTTGGAGATTACAATCACCGAAGCTACCATAATCACAAGGAACAGCACCCCCGCAATGGTGAACATCACGATGGTGTATTCGTCGGGCACATGACCTTCCAGCGCCAAAAGCTGGGTGTTCTTTTTGGCTGAAAAGTCGTTGATGTTATATGCTTCGATAATGGCGTGCATCTGCCCCCAGACGTTGCCGGAAGGCTTGGCTAAGCGTGCATAGAGGGTCACCGCGCCGTCTGATTCGACCTGAGTATAGTGGCTTTCAAACGCCGGGTCGGCGGCAAGGGTTTCCGCCTCCGCCGGGGCGAGGTTGCCGTAGGCAACATGGTAGTTGCCCCGGCTAAGCACGAGATTGTAGATGGCGTTGCGTCCTGACGCCACAAAGCCGAAAACGGCTGTAATCATGGCGACTGACAGAACAATCCCAAGCAGGGTGAGGATAGTACGCTTGCGGTTTTCTTTCAACTGAGATAATGCCAGTTTAGTTGTGAGTTTCATGCCTTTACCTGCTCGTCGCTTGTTATTCTGCCGTCTGCAATAGTGATAATGCGGTCGGCTTGCAGGGCTATTTTCTCATCATGAGTAATAACGAGTAGCGTCTGATTATACCGCTTGTTAGCGGCTTTTAATAGCTCAATGACTTCTCGGCTTGATTTGCTGTCAAGATTACCCGTGGGTTCGTCTGCTAATATAATTGCGGGGTCGTTGATTAAGGCACGACCTACAGAAACGCGTTGTTGTTGTCCGCCTGAAAGCTGATTCGGCAGATGGGATTGGCGGTCGGTAAGTCCTATCGTTTCAAGTATGGTATGCAGTTTTTCCTTGTCGGCTTCACGCTCATCAAGCAAACGCGGGAGCATAATGTTCTCGGTTACTGTTAGTGTGGGAATGAGGTTGTAAAACTGATAGATAAACCCCACGTTGCGGCGACGAAAGATGGCAAGCTGTGACTCATTCATTGAGTATATGTCTTTGCCATCCACGAATACCTTTCCGCTTGTCGGGCGGTCAACGCCGCCTAAAAGGTGCAGTAGCGTAGATTTTCCGCTACCGGACGCGCCGACCACCGCAACAAACTCACCTTTTTCAATGGCAAAGTTCACATCATCCAGTGCCTTGACCTGTGTGCCGTCTTTACCGTAAATTTTTGATAGGTTTTGAACCTGTAAAATTTTCATTGAATAAATCCTCCTCGTTTTTGTTACGAGATTAGTATAACAACCGAAAGTGACTCTCAGGTGACTATTTCGGTGACAGTTTAGTCACTTTCAAATAAAAAAGGCAACGCGGCGATTTGCTCACGTTGCCTTGTAAAACTTTATTGTAAACTTTGCACCGCCGCCCTCGGCGTTTTCCGCTTCAATGTCGCCGTTTTGCCCTCGCATTATTGCAAGTGAGAGCGGCAAGCCGATTCCGATGCCGTGTTTGCTCCTTGAACCCTCGAACCGCCGAAACAGGGTGGCGATTTCCGCTCTCGTCAATCCATTGCCTGAATCGGTGACGGAAAGCCAAGAACATATAGGATTTTCTCCGCTTTCTATTGTTACAACGCCGCCGTTTGGTGAATATTCAGAAGCGTTTTTAAGGATATTAGTCAAAGCCTCACTTGTCCAACGCTTATCGCATACGAGAGGAGTATCGCCGTTCATTTTTATCGTCTGATTTTTTACATCGAGCAGTATTTGCAATGGTTTTAGCGCAAGTTCCGAAAGTTCCGCGGCGGTGGTACTACCGCGTGAAAATGTAATCGCACCCGATTCCAGTTTAGCCAATTTTAAAAGCGCTGATACAAGCCACTCGGTACGGGTGAGGCTTGTTTTGATATTGGCGATAAACTCAGATTGTTTATCGGGCGGTGTGCCTTCAAGCAAATCTATCATAATAGACATAGAAGTGAGCGGTGTCTTGATTTGGTGCGAGATGTCGGCTAATGTTCCGCGAAGCAGTTCTTTTTCTTTTTCCGAATTGTACGCTTGTTCGGATAGCTGATTCGCAAGCGTATGAATATCGTTTTTGAGTATTGACAGTTTTCCCTCGCGGTTATCGCGAAGGTCGATATTGTGACCGTCTATGATTTTTCGGATGTTTTCCGATAACTGAACTACTTCTTTTTTAGGTATAATCATTCTGCTTTATATCCCATTCCGCGTACGGTTTCAATATCGACCGCACTTCCGAGTTTTTCGCGCAACCGTTTGATATATACCGTTAGAGTGTTGTCCTCAACGAAATTTCCCGCTGAATCCCATAAGCCGTCTAAAATTTGAGAACGTGATAGAATCAGTCCTTTGTTATTGGCAAATATGAGGAGCAACCTGTATTCAAGTGGCGTGAGGTCGAGGGCGTTCCCGTCAATATACGCCTTGCCTGTCGCGACTACAATACTAACCTTGCCAAGTGTAAGCGTATCTGCACGTCCGCCTTGCCGCCGCAGAACAGCTTTAATCCGCGCTAAAAGTTCACGCAGACGGAACGGTTTAGTGATATAGTCTTCCGCACCGCCGTCAAGAGCCTTTACTATATTACCCTCGTCGTCCACAACGGTGAGAAAAATGACAGCGGTATCGCCGAGCTTTTCACGCACGTCAAAACCGCTTCCATCCGGCAGACCCAAGTCCAAAACGGCAAGGTTAAACTGCCGGACGTCAATCGCTGCAAGAGCCGATGAAACCGTCTTGCAATGTGTCACTTCGTAGCCCTCGCTTTGCAAAGCGTAGACAAGACCGGAAGCAATCATTGTATCGTCCTCCACGAGGAGGATTTTGTATTCATTTTGCATTGTTATATTCTCCTCGCTTATTTTGCTTTTGAGTTTTGACCACTCAAATCTTTATAAACGCCGAGATGCTCGGTGACTTCATCAATGTTTGACCATTTTTCCGGCTCATTTGTCATTCGGTAAAACAAGAAGAGGACATAACGTCATTACTTATAAAAATTACATAAAATAATCTGCAAAGAAACTAAGTCCGGAATCTTGGAAATAATTACTGGAAGGTAAGTATGATGATACCGAACCGCTTGCAAAATCGGCGGCAGAGCTTGACGTTGTGCTTGCAATTTGATTCAATTTTCCCGCAAGACCATAACTGCCGTTTGTCGCTCCTTTTGGGAATACTTTGCTTATTGCGCCGGATTCCTGTGCCTGTTGCATCTTTTTCTCGTCAATTTCAAGAAATCCGTTTTGAGTTATGTTAATTCCAATACCTTCAAGCTCTGATGAATTTGAATTAAGTGTGCTGAATAATTTACCATATACAGACGACGCGCCTTGTTGATTTGCATTTTTTGATGTTACATCAAGAAGGGCGTTTACGCCGTTCACCAAAGAACGAACATTATTTATTTGCGTTGTGCCGTCTTCTGTTATTTTGATATTTGCGTTTTCGGTTGTGTTCTTCAATGTAAGTTTAACACCGTTAGCTTCAATATCATTTGTCTTGTTGGTTTTTTGTTCTCCGTTTATGCTGTAAATTGCGTTTTGTGCCTCACGCGTTACAGAGGAAAGTCCGTAAGCGTCAATTGCTCCTTGCGACGACTGTCCGTTTGTCTGTGCCGCGCTTATTGAAAAACGCTCGCCGCTTTGCGCCGTACCGTTTGAGATTGTTCCTGTTGCGGCGGACTCAACAACAACAGAACTTTTTCCGGTCTTATTGTCAACATTTACCTTGGCAGAAACACCTGCTTTTTCTGCGTTTATTGCGTCGGCGATTTTTTTCTGAACATCTTTGTTAGTGTCAGTTGCCGAAACGACATATTCCGCATAATAAATTTTACCCGCATTTTCGATTTTAATAGTTTGCTTGCCTGTTGCAACTCCTGAATCTGCAGCATTTGCTGCCGCATAGGCTTGCGTACCGCCATTTTCTTGAGTTTTTGCTGTTTGATTTACTGTCAAAGAAAAATCTGTTGCCGTTTTTGAAACACTTTTTACATCAACAGCATTTTTGTCGGAAGAAACTGCTGTTTTTTCGGCTTTGCCGTTTGTAAGAGCGGTCAAAGCTGATTTTATATCTTCCGATGCAGATTTGGCTTCTGTTGCAAAAGAAGACGACTCTGTTTGTTCGCTTGCTTGGTTAGTCGCAGTTTCAGAAGAAAAGTATTTTTTAATTATACTTTTATCGTTTGTCAACTGCGAATTTTGAAGGATGACTGAATAAATTCCATCGATGCTTGGAGTGCTACTTGCGCCTGATTTGTTGGCGGCTGACATATTGTTCAGCAATTGCATATTACTGTCATACTGAGTGAGTGTTGGCAAGTATTTCATAGCTGAAATCATATCGATTCCCCTCCTTTTTAGTCTTCGCGGGCAACGATACATTACCCCTATATATATCATACAGCTACTATGTTTGTTTGTCAACTTGAATTTTCCAATTCAATTCAAAAGGAGAAGCATATTCTGATGTCTTGTAAAATTGCTATATTGAATCAAAAGTGCGTAAATTTTTTATCATTATGAAATCTTCAGTATTTTCACAACTTGTCACATAGCCGAGCTTGTTGTATAATTTTAAAGCACGGTTAGTTTTTTGCACAGAAAGCGATATTGCCGCAAATCCGCGCCTGTGCAGTTCCATGTGCAGTTGATTGCATAAGGTTGTACCTATGCCTTGTCCGCGGTATTCGGGCAAAATTGATACGGCAAGTTCATGAGTATGTTCATCTATGTTACCGTAGCCCTTTTTCTCCGGTTGCGAAAGTATACGCGCCCAAGCCGCGCCGATAAT
>JAISHX010000160.1 GCA_031262335.1 Clostridiales bacterium | reverse complement strand
GTTTGCAGACGGAATGTGACACCAAATTTGTAGGAACATTCCGTCTGCAAAAGAAGGGATTCCAAAGGGATGAAATCCCTTTGGTCAGGGGTTTGGGGGCTGAAAGCCCCCAAGGTCTTATCTTTAAAAATCTAAATTTTTGGCAGTTCGAGGGTAAGCGCAAACATCACGAATATTTTGCATACCAGTAAGATACATAACAAGCCGTTCAAAACCAAGCCCGAATCCAGCATGACGGCAACCGCCGAAACGGCGCAAGTCAACATACCAGCCGTATTCCTTTTCGTCCAAATTGTTTTGGCGAAGGCTTTCAAGCAGAACATCAACTCTTTCTTCACGCTGACTGCCGCCGATTAGTTCACCGACAACAGGAACAAGCAAATCCATGGCGGCAACAGTTTCGCCATCGTCATTACGGCGCATGTAAAATGCTTTAATTGACTTTGGCCAGTCTGTAACAAAAACAGGACGCATAAAGTGTTTTTCGGTTAAAAATCGTTCGTGTTCGGTTTGCAAGTCCTCTCCCCATGCAACAGGATACTCAAAATTTTCCCCTGAATTTTTGAGAATTTCAATAGCATCGGCATATGTGACTTTTGCAAATTCGGAAGAAACAATGCCTGTAAGGCGTTCTTTTAAACCTTTGTCTACGAACGAATTGAAAAATTCTATTTCTTCTTTGCAATTTTCCAAAACGTGCGAAATAAGGAATTTGACAAGTTGTTCCGCAATATCCATATCGTCTTGAATGTCGGCAAAAGCCATTTCAGGCTCAACCATCCAAAATTCGGCGGCGTGGCGCGGAGTTGCTGAATTTTCGGCACGAAAAGTCGGACCGAAAGTATAGACATTATCAAAAGCCATTGCAAAAGTTTCGGCGGCAAGTTGTCCGCTGACGGTCAATGCCGCTTTTTTTCCGAAAAAGTCGGCAGAGAAGTCCGGTTTGCCGTCGTTTGTCATCGGAACGTCGGTAAGCGGCAAAGTTGTTACCTGAAACATTTCGCCCGCACCTTCGCAGTCACTGCCGGTAATAATAGGCGAGTGCATATAAATAAAGCCTTTTTCACCGAAAAATCTGTGAATTGCAAGCGCAAGTTCGCTTCTTACACGGAAAGTTGCGGTAAAAGTATTTGTGCGAGGACGCAGATGGGCGATTTCACGCAAAAATTCAAGGGAGTGACGCTTTTTTTGCAAAGGGTAGTCAGCCGGCGAAGTACACTCAACCGTGATTTCCGATGCTTTGATTTCAAAAGATTGTTCTTTGCCCGGACTGTCGGTTACGATGCCGCAAACAACAAGACTTGCGCCTGTTGTAAGTTTTGAAATTTCGGCAAAATTTTTAAGGTATTCATCAAAAACAATTTGAACGCTCCTAAAAAAACTGCCGTCATTAAGTTCTATAAAACCGAAATTTTTTCCGGTGCGTACTGTTCTTGCCCAGCCAACAACAACAACATTTTTTCCGACAAAATTCCCTTTGAATAAGTCACGGATGCGTGTTCTTTCATTTCTCAAATAAAATCCTTCCTTTCAGGTTTCGGGAGTATTGCATGAAAATTCTGCCGAACACACTCTGTTTCTGCCAAGTCCTTTTGCCTTGTAGCACATTGCGTCTGCAAGGTCGATAAATTTTTGCATTGCCGTTTCGCTTGCATCTTCATCAGGTATTGTGCTTGCCGTACCAATACTTACTGTTGCAGTGGTTATTGTTCCGTCATCAAGGACAAGCGTTAAGCGTTCCATATCAAAACGGATTGATTCCGCAAGTGCATGTGCGCCGGCGCGGTCTGTCGCGGGCAGAATTACAATAAATTCCTCGCCGCCAAGACGTGCGGCAATATCTCCACCGCGTTTGGCGTTTGTTTTAAAAATTTGGGCAGCGCGTTTAAGCAACGTGTCGCCCTGAGAGTGTCCGTAAGTGTCGTTGTAATTTTTAAAATTGTCCAAATCCATCATCAAGATTGATATTGGATGTTGCTCACGGGCAGCGCGTTTCCACTCTGTACTCATACGTTCGTCAAAGCAGCGGCGATTGGCTATGCCTGTGAGCGGGTCAATAAGCCCTAAATCCTCAATGATTTTCATTTGCTTAACAAGCCTAATTTGATTGCGTACGCGCATGCGGACAATCTCTTTTTTAAAAGGCTTACGAATATAGTCAACAGCTCCTGAAAAGAAACCCTGAACTTCATCTTCGTCACCGTTTAATCCGGAAACTATTATTACAGGAATTTCTCTTGTAGAATCGGTTGCTTTTAAAATTTCAAGCACCTCAAATCCTGACATACCCGGCATAAGTATATCAAGGAGAATCAGGCTTGGTTTTTCGGTTTCTGCTTTTTTTATAGCATCAACACCGTTTTTTGCAATAAGTATAGTATATTCCGGCGAAAGTATTTTGTTTAGAGCGACTAAGTTAAGCTTTTCATCATCAACAATAAGGATAGTGCTATCCTTGACAGGATTCATTTGCTCTCCGGCCTTTCAAATTATATTTATCTCTGTTTCTGATTAACCTTCATGTATTTTTGTCTTAATTACATTAAGAATACGCAGAGCTTCTTCAAATTCAAAGTCGTTCAAAGCATCGGCAAAAAGCAAGCAAGGTTCTCCGAAAAAGGCAAATGCCGACATTGCTTCAGGTGCATAATCAAGAACATTTGCGTTACCGGACGCAAGCAAAGGTATCATTATTTCGACAAGGTCAAGGGCTTTTTCACGGTTAAAAGCATGCGTGGCGACTTCGATGAGTTCACGCGGCATTTCAAGGATTGCCAGTTCATTAAAAACTTTTGCAAATTCCGATTCCAATGCGTGGAGTTGTTGGAGCGTTAAATTTTTGTTTACAATAGCTTTTTCCGCAATTTCGGCAGTGCGTGCAAGCGGTGATGCACCGATAAGACTTGCCGCGCTTTTAAGCGTGTGTGCATAATATCTTGCCGCGATTAAATCGGAATTATTTATATGTTCAGAAATTTTCTTCATATCGTCGGCATGGTCTTTTTTGAAGTTTGAAGTAAGCTGCTCGTACAATTTTTCGTCACCCGCAGAATTTTTTATACCTATTTTGCGGTTTATGACACTTTGGTAGCTCGAGTCTATTGTTGTTTTTGCTGAAACCGACAATTTTGATTCTATGTTCAGCTGGTGTTTTTTGTTATCCGGCAACCAAAGTGTAAGGACTTGATTAAGTTCCGTTGCCTCAATTGGTTTTGGAATAAAGTCGTTCATACCTGATTTAAGGAACATTGCTTTCATTCCCATGCCTGTATTTGCGGATAACGCAAGTATAGGCACAGTTGAAAGATAGTCGGCTGTATG
>JAISHX010000155.1 GCA_031262335.1 Clostridiales bacterium | reverse complement strand
AAAGAAAATAACTGAAAATAACTTTAGCAGACGTAATGCAACTGCAAATTTGCAGTTACATTACGTCTGCTAAAGGAAGGTATTCCAAAGGGGCGAAGTGTGCCCAAAGGCACATGGTTTGAGCGCGGAGCTTGAAAACCCCCAAGGTCTTATCTTTTAATCTGTTAAAAGCGTTAACTTTCCGCAAGCATAACTTCGTCTATGCCTTTTCCTATGGAAACCATAGGAAAAACTTTTTCATCTATATCTATTTCACAATTTATTACAGCCGTTTTATTCAGACTTATTGCCTTTTTAAGAACATCGTCAAACTGCTCAGGCAAAGTCACATTGAAACCAACAGCACCATAACTTTCTGCTAACTTCACAAAATCAACATTTCTGCCCGTCAGCGTTGAATGAGAATATCTTTTTTCGTAAAATAATGTCTGCCATTGCCTAACCATGCCCAAAGTATGGTTGTTAAGAATAATGGTGATTACAGGTAAATCATATTCTACGGCAGTTGCAAGCTCTATATTGTTCATACGGAAACAACCGTCGCCGGCAATATTTATTACAACTTTTTGCGGGTTTGCCACCTTTGCCCCTATTGCCGCACCTAAACCGTATCCCATTGTTCCTAAACCGCCGGAACTAAGAAAAGTACGCGGGGATGTTCTTTGAATATAATGACACGCCCACATTTGATGCTGACCGACTTCTGTAACAACTATGGCGTCTTTTGCTATTTCACTGACACGGCTTAAAATATGTTGGGGTCTGAGAACATCGTCACAAACAGGAACAAGCGGATATTTATTTTTAACACTTTTTATATGTTCTGTCCATTCGGAATGTTTTGCTGTTTTTACTTTTTCAAGTAATTTTGTTAAAATTTCTTTCGCATCTCCTATAACAGATGCATGAACTACTATATTTTTGTTTATTTCTGCCGCGTCAATATCTATATGCAAAATTTTCGCCTTTGTAGCGAATTTTTTTGCGTTTGAAATTACTCTGTCCGAAAATCTTGCACCTATTGCTATAATCAAATCTGACTCTGTTGCGGCAACATTGGATGCTTTTGTTCCGTGCATACCTATCATTCCGGTAAAGCGTTCAGAAGAAGAAGGATATACGCCTATTCCCATTGCCGAAACACAAACAGGCGAATCAATTTTTTCCGCGAGGAGAGCGAGTTCGTTTCCAGCTTCCGACGCAACAACTCCGCCACCGGCAAGAATAAGAGGCTGTTTGCTTTCATCTATCATTTTGACGGCTGTTTCAACCGCACTTTCTTTGATATTCTTTCTGCGAACAATCGGCTTTGGTACAGCAGGCTCATACTCGTACATTGCTGCCGTAACGTCTTTTGTTATATCTATCAAAACAGGACCGGGGCGTCCTTCTTTGGCAATATAAAATGCTTTGCGAACACATTCGGCAAGCTCTGAAATATCTTTCACGATAATACCGTATTTTGTAATCGGCATTGTAACGCCGGTAATATCAATTTCCTGAAAACTGTCTTTTCCTAACGCAGGCAATGCCACATTTCCGGTAATTGCCACCAAAGGTACAGAATCCATATATGCTGTTGCAATTCCTGTAACGAGATTTGTCGCCCCGGGACCGCTTGTAGCAATGCAAACGCCGACTTTGCCTGTTGAACGGGCATAGCCGTCTGCGGCATGGGCGGCATTTTGTTCATGAGAAGTTAAATAATGCTTGATTTTATCCTGCTTGTACAGCGCGTCGTAAATATTAAGCACTGTACCGCCCGGATAACCAAAAATCACATCAACGCCTTGTTCTTTTAAACACTCAATTAAAATTTCAGAACCATTCATCAACATAATATTTCCTTCTTATTTTTACAGTATAGCACTTCGCGTTCGCATGCACGAACGTGGCGTGCGGGGTGGCGCAATTATAAAAGATATTTCGCGAAAATGCACGCGAATTTCTTATGTGATTGCTGTATTTAGGAAAATTCGTATTTTCGCACATAACCGACGGCGACAGCAGTAGGTCCTATATGCGAACCTATTGTTACGCCAACGTCCAACGGTTTCGGGCAATCAAAACCAAGAGCAACGAGTTCTTCTTTTATTGCCATAATCTCATCATAAGCATCTCCGTGAAGCAACTGAATCGCATATTTTTCTTTTTCTTCCTCAATATCAGCTCTAAACCGTTCAATTATTTCCGATATGGCTTTTTTTCTGCCGCGTACTTTTGACAGCGGAAAAACCTCGCCGTCTTTCATACCGAGAACAGGCTTTATATTTAAAAGCGCACCTGCAAAAGCCGAAGCTTTACCGATTCGTCCGCCGCGCTCCAAATACTTCAGCGAATCGACAGTAACATATGCGTTTGCCGTTTCTTTTATCTGCTCAAGCTTTGCGGCTGTTTCCTTAACGGTAAATCCTGCTTCTTTCATTCTTACAGCTTCCAAGACTAATCCGCCTTGGATTCCGGCTACTGTTTTTGAATCAACAACGACGATTTCATTGTTGTGGTATTCTTCCGCCAAAATATTTTTCGCGTTCGTCGCCGACGCAAATGAGCCGGAAAATTTTTGAGTAATAGTTATGCAAAGAACATCAAGACCGGAATCGAGAGCAGTTTTGAACTCGTCCATGTAATCAGATATTGGTGGCATGCTTGTTTTTGGAGAAATATTAGTTTCACGCATAATCTTATAAAATTCATTTGCTGAAATATCAACCATGTCCCTCAAATATGTATGCGGGTCACCGCCAACATTTACGAAATAAGAAATCAGTCCAATATCATGTTCTTTTAAAGTTTGCATTGGTAAGTCACACGCACTATCGGTGAAAATCTTAAAGCCGGACATAAAAAAACCTCCTGACATTCAGTTTATTCATTATAGTACGAAATTGCCTTTAAATCAACTTTATTTTTTCGTTGGGATATAGTATAATGTAGTTATAAAAACCGTAAGGAGGACTGGATGAGCGAAAATAAAGATATAAGACAATTTCTTGACGAATGGCTTGATTGCCTTAACACGGTAAGTTTTTCCAAATTGCCCGATATGGACTTATATATGGACCAGCTCACAACACTTTTAGAAAAAAATCTTGAAGGCTACAAAAGAATAAAAAGCGAAAAAATCTTGACAAAAACTATGATAAACAATTATACAAAAGATGCCGTCCTTCCGCCTCCCGAAAAGAAAAAATATTCCGTTGAACACGCCGCCTTGCTTATAATTATTTACCACCTTAAAAGAGAAATAAGTATGAGCGACATAGCACTTTTATTTGATGCTGTTGAAGAAGTCAAGCTTGGGGTTGAAAAATTTTACCGCTATTTTGAAGAAATTCAAAAACACGAGCTTGAGAGGTTGGAAAAAGAAATACAGGAAAACTTATCTCTGGCAGATTTTTTGGAAGAAAACGATGAAGGCGTAAGAAATACTCTTTTTGCGGTTTCACTAATAATTTCTTCAAGTTTAAGAAAGCATATAGCAGAAAAAATAATAGATTCATTAATCCCAAAACTTTCTTAACATATGCTTAGTATCCATGTCCTATAATGCAAAAAATGCCGGACATGGATACTAAACAGGTTTTCGGCTTTTAGGTTTTCTTTTTTTAGAAATTTTGTGTTTCAGTTCTAATGGTCTTTGTAATATTTGTCCCGCAGCGAAACTTACACAAATTATGTTAAGGCATATAGCATTTATTAATTTTCCCTGAAATGTAAAAAGCATAAAATTGCGAAAATCTTCTACCGATAATGCGTAAATAAAAAAAGCGGCAATTATAACTGTTTTTAATACAAAATCTCTATCCATTTTTCGGAATGCCTCTTCTTTTTTCAGATTCACATTTCGGATAGCAGCGTTTTCGTCAATAATATCTAAAAATATATCAGCCATTCCTTTTCTTTCGTTATACTCAAAAACTATTGCTTTTTTTGCAAAATTGTCAAATCTTGAACCAAGACGCTGATTAAGTATAGTCATTGCTTGAGCAAATGAATAACCTCTTAACTCGCAATTATCTATAAATTCCAAAAAATGCGGTCGAATAGATTTATTTATATACTCGTCTGTTTCCATGACTTTCTTTATTGCCACCAAAACGCCTTCGCGTGCAATCGGGCATATTGCATCTTCTGCATAAGCTATTGCCTCTGCATGACGCATACGCAAAATGCGTGAATGAATTGATAAATATGTGAACAATGCCGTAATTACCGAAACTGTCATCAGAAACGATATTGCGATACTATTTGCAAGCATCGTAAATGCAACTATGCAAACAAAGAAAAGAATAATTATCAATGAAGTAAATGATTCTATATTAAGATACCAGCCAAAGTCCGCTATTACACTCTCTACAAAAACATTGTATTTTGTTATAACAGCGTTGTTGTCATTTACTATATTTTTTCTTTTAAGACGTGCGGCATATTTTTTTGCATTAGAACGTCCTATATGTTCCGAAATTTTGTCAGCAATACTTATAATAAAATTCAGAGCGTCCGCGGCTGCGTTTACTTCAAAAAATACGCTTAATAATATAAATGTACATATTCCTAATAATATGCTTATTATAAATATATTAATATTCCTCAACCTCACCTTCTTGTGACGGAGGTGTCGCAAATAATGCAAACCGATTTTTTTCTATTCCGGCTTTTATCATACGCTCTTGAGTTTTTTTGGAAATTGCGCCTACTCTTTTGTGATTTCCTATTATCTTTACAACTTCTTTTGTTACAGGGTCACGTATAGAGTCAATAGGGTCAAACTTGTAAATTTGTTGCATTATCGGAGTAGTATCCGTTGCGCCCAACACTTCGGAAATTGAAGTAACTTTTCTTGAACCGTCAGCCAGTTTCTCTTGAAATATCACAAACTTAACAGCGGAACAAATATTGCGCAAAGCAAGATGAGCCGGTTCATGAGAAGTCATAAGATAAGATGTAAGAAAACGATAAATAGCCTCTTCATCGCCTTCGGCATGCAAAGTAGTAAAAAAATAATGACCTGTCTGCGCGGCTCTCAATGCCGTTGCAAATTCCCCGGGAGTTCTTAATTCTCCCGGACCTATCCAATGAGGTGACTGCCTAAGAGCGTTTATAAACAAGTTTTCCATTGTAGCCGGACTTGAATCATCATCGTCGGGAACAGATTCATACTGCAACACATCATTTACAATTTTATTGTTTTCACGTCGTATAAGACGCATTTCAGAAGGATTCTCTATTGTAATTATCCTTGAATTAGCACTGATTTCACGAACTAAAAGCTCATTCAGAGTTGTCTTTCCGCTACCTGTGCCGCCTACCGTTATCCATGATAAGTCCGCTTTAGGAATAAGAGATAATAAAGTATACATATTTTTACTGAAAGATTTTGTCTTCATCATTTCTTCCGGAACTAATTCTCTTTTACTGAATTTACGCAAAACAAAAGCCGGCTCATTATACGGTGATATACTTGAATGAGTAGCATTGACACGATAACCTTCAATTGTCCTTGCGTTTACCATCGGATTTTTTGGAGTAAGCCTTACTTTAGACACTCCTATAAGTTTTGCAATGATGCGTTCCATGTGGTCATTATCATTAAAATGCCGTTCATAAATTTCTGATTTGCCGTCCTTTTCTATGAAAACAGCATACGGACCATTGGCTCTTATTTCATCAATTGTTTCATCTCTAATCGCACTCGTCAGCGGTCCGTAATTTGTTATTTCATCTTTAAGTGCTTCGCGCAGTTCATTCCAATTAAATATTTCGCGGATTTTTGGGCGTTGCACGACAGGTTTTTGCTCCCAAACATAAGCGTCAATAAGTTCTTTGGTTATGCGTAAACGTTCGGTTTCGCTGCGTTCCTCACGGAAAGCCTGATTTGAATTAGCTGCTATGTAACTTTGACATTTCTTTACGGCATCAACTAAAGTTAATGAAGTTTCAATTATATTTTCGCTTGAAACTTTAACATTCGGCTTACTGTCGAGCATATAATTTTCTTGGAGTTCCCGTATTTTATTTATGGTAAGCATTTTCTTATCACCTGTAAAATTTATCGGCAATTTTGTGAATACCTTTTAAAAATTCTTTATTTAGTATAGTTTGGTCACGCAAATAAATTTCATTTTCCAATTGAGAAATAATTGCGTTAGGTACAAAAGGAATTGCAGTAACATTAAATTTATTATCTTTAAACGACCGAACATCATAGCTTGCGTTTTGAAAATTTATAAAAATTATTTCTAAAAATTTGGCACTACTTATTCCTATAGACATTGCATGATTCAACAGCTTGCTTATATTAGATAAAACTTCAATACGTTGTTCGGCTATAAAAAACCCTTGAGTACAAAACTTCATTGAAGCAAGGCAAAATTCAAGCGAAGGAATATTCGGCGTGTTTATCAGCGTAACATCAAAGTTATTTTTAAGTATTTTTATTACATTACAAACATGGCTGAAATCAAAATTATAATAATCTTCCAAATCGTCAGATTGGCTTGCCGAAAGAAGAAATATTTGTTTTTCCCGTGTAGTTTGTAACACATCTTTTAACGGTGTTCGGTCATTTTTTAATAACTTTATAAGTCCTTCTCCGCGCGGCGGAGTATCCGCTCCAATCCAAGCAAACATGCTCGGATAAAATACATTAAAATCTGCCACACAGACATTAAGTTCTCTCTCAGCTAATACAAAAGCCAAATTACTTATAACTTGTCCGCTTTCGGCAGATTCGCATGCAGGTATAAATACTGCCGAATCTATATCGGGCTTTTTACTTTCATATTCACGGGACATATTGCGGACTATGTCTTTTAATATGCGTCGTTTTCCTTCTCTACCCAAAATATTTCCCTTCTCCGTTGAGGGAGGCGGTTCAATCACCTAATGTATTGAATCTATTCGCATATACGGTTTAAGTGCATCGGGAATAAGAATTGTACCGTCTGCTTGTTGGAAATTTTCAATTACTGCTGCTGTTGTGCGTCCGACAGCAAGACCGCTGCCATTTAATGTATGAACAAAACGCGTTTTGCCGCTTGACGAATCTCTAAAACGGATATTTGCACGGCGAGCCTGATAATCCTCAAAATTAGAACAACTTGAAATTTCAACATATCTGCCGTAACTGGGCATCCATACCTCAATATCGTAAGTCATAGCTGAAGAAAATCCTAAATCGCCGCCGCAAAGCATAACAACGCGGTAAGGCAAACCAAGGAGTTTTAAAATATCTTCCGCATCGGCAGTTAATTTTTCAAGCTCATCGTAAGAGTTTTCCGGTTTGGCAAACTTAACAAGCTCCACTTTATTGAATTGGTGTTGTCTGATTAGCCCTCTTGTGTCACGTCCGGCAGACCCTGCTTCGGCGCGGAAACACGCGGTATAAGCACAATATTTTTTTGTAAGCTCCGAATCCGCCAAAATCTCGTCACGGTGCATATTCGTCACGGGAACTTCTGCGGTAGGCACAAGAAAATATTCAGTTCCCGAAATTTTAAAAGCGTCTTCCTCAAATTTCGGAAGTTGTCCTGTTCCCTGCATACTGCGTCTGTGAACCATAAACGGCGGAAATACTTCGGTATATCCATGCTGAAATACTTGTGTATCAAGCATAAAATTAGCTATTGCGCGTTCCAGTCTTGCACCGACACCCTTATAGAACATAAAACGTGCTCCGGTTGTTTTTGCGGCGGTTGCCGCGTCAAGCATGTTAAGAGATTCACCTAAATCCCAATGCGCTTTTGGCTCAAATGAAAACTCTGTCGGTTGACCGACTTTGCGTAATTCAATGTTTTGGTCTGAATCAGCACCTTCCGGCACTTTCTCATTAGGAGTATTTGGAACATTCAATAAAAA
>JAISHX010000132.1 GCA_031262335.1 Clostridiales bacterium | reverse complement strand
GTTTCTTTCTTCTTTATGAAGAAAGAAATGGGGTGCGAGGCAACGCCCCGCGGTCTTAATCTTTAAAAGATAAGACCTTGGGGGCTTTCAGCCCCCAAACCCCTGACCAAAGGGCTTTCAGCCCTTTGGAATCCCGTCATTTGCAGACGGAATGTAACCGTAAATTCGTAGTTATATTCCGTCTGCAAAAGTTATCTTCTTTGTTTCTTTCTTCTTTAAGAAGAAAGAAATGGGGTGCGGGGCAACGCCCCACGGTCTTAATCTTTTAAAAGACGGGATTCCAAAGGGACGATTGTCCATTTGGCAGGGGTTTGGGGACAGCGTCCCCAAGGTCTTAATCTTTTTGTTTCTAAACCGATAAAAAAGGAGTTGGGCTTTTGGAGTTAATATCTTGCTTGTACATTGCGCTTTTTGTTTTTATGGGCGGAATTGTTTCTTTCATTGTATTCCGCAGAGAAGAGCCTCTTGTTAAAGTAATGTTTGGCGGAGTTTTTGGTCTTTTTATGCTTATGTGGCTTCCGGCATTATTTTCATTCATTTTTGGTTTCACAATTTTAACACAGTTACTTGCGGCGGCTGTTTGTGCCGCAGGCGGAACTGTCTGTTATATAAAATTACTTAAACCGCAAAATTCAGAAAAAACACAACAACAAGGCAGAAAGAACAATAAAAGCATAAAACAAAAACAAACCGCTGCCGAATGGTTTTTAAATAATAAATGGTTCTTTATAACTGTTTTGCCTATTTTTATTTTATGTATTTTTCTGTTGCATACACATATCTTGCGTGTCAGTGATACAGGCGGTCTTAACGTCGGACAAAGCACTTACGGCGACCTGCAAATTCACGCCGGATTTATAACTTCTGTATCAGAACAAACAAAATTTCCTCCGGCATATAACATTCTCGGCGGTTCGACGGCTCTTGGCTATCCGTTCTTATGTGATACTGTAAGCTCAACATTTTTTACTTTAGGCTCATCTTTACGCTTTTCTTATATTTTACCAATGGCGCTTGCGTTTGCCGTTGTCATAAGTGCTGTTTTTCTGTTTTTCCGTGACTTATTCGGCTCGGATAAAAAAGCGGCGTTTTGTTCTTGGCTGTTTTTAATCGGCGGCGGATTTGGTTTTGTATACTTTTTTGACTTGTCAAACTATAATCCCGGGAAAATTACAGACATGATGACTGCATTTTACCATACGCCAACCAACCACCTTGATTATAACCTTCGTTGGGTAAATATTATTGCGGATATGTTTATACCTCAAAGGGCAACTCTTTTTGGTTATTCTATTCTTATTCCGTGTCTGTTTCTTCTTAGCCGTGCTGTTTTTACCGGTGAAAATAAAAAATATTTTATTCCGCTCGGCATAATGGCAGGCGGTTTACCGATTATTCATACACATTCATTCCTTGCACTTGGCTGCATAAGCGCAGTTTTGTTGCTATACGTCTTGTATAAAACAGTAAAAGACAAAGATAAAAACATGAGCACATTAAAGTTTTTCTTGCTTTTTGGAATTATTGCCGTTGTACTTGCGTTGCCGCAATTGATTGCTTTTACATTTCAGCAGACTTCAACAGCGTCAGGATTTTTGCGCATACATTTTAACTGGATAAATGAAATGGACAACTATTTTTGGTTTTATATCAAAAATTTCGGGCTTATTTACATTTTGGCTGTACCGGCTTTTTTGTATGCAAATACGAAACAAAAGCTATTATGCGCTGGCGGTTTGTTCCTTTGGACACTCAGTGAAATTATCGAGTTTCAGCCAAACAACTATGATAATAACAAACTGATTTTTATAGCATTTTTCTTTTTGTGCGGAATTTCCGGCAATTTTATTATCGGAGTAACAAAAACTTTAAAAGATGCTAAAGTAAAAGGCACGATGTTTGTATTTGCGATTGTTTTTGTTGTTTGTAACACTTCGGGTGTTATGACGCTTGCACGCGAAGTAAAATCCGATTATCAGGCGTATTCCGCAGACGAAGCGGAAGCTGGAGCGTTCATCAGAGAAAATACAGACCCTCACGGGTTGTTTCTTACTGCCGATAATCATAACAACACAGCGGCAGCTCTCGGCGGACGTAATATCGTTTGCGGTTCGGCGACATTTTTATACTATCACGGGCTTGATTACACATCACGAAAAGCTCTTGCCGTTGAACTTTTGCAGTCGCCGACACTTGAATCCCTCCGTGAAAACAAAATTGCTTATGTTTATATCAGCGGATATGAGCGTGCCTTAGAGGGCGGCGTTAATGAGTCTTTTTTTGAAAACAGCCTAAATAAGATTTTTTCTAATGCAAGCGTTTCGATATACAAGGTTGATTAGCGGCGTAAATATTTAGAGCTT
This sequence comes from Clostridiales bacterium, assembly GCA_031262335.1. GTDB lineage: Bacteria > Bacillota > Clostridia > Lachnospirales > WRAX01 > JAISHX01. Next base: position 3,712 of record JAISHX010000132.1, on the reverse strand, counting down.
GGGGCAACTTATTATATTTTCAGAAAGAAGGAAAATATTTTGTTAAAAAGGTCAATAATTGCAATTATAATTTTCCTTCTTTTAACTTCTTGCTCTAAAAAAAGCCCGGTGTCTGAAACCATATTTGCGCTTGACACATTTGTCACAATAACGCTTTATAATTCTAATGAAGAAATTCTTAAAAATGCACTTGATATGTGCGTAAGTTACGAAAATCTGTTTTCACGCACGATAAAAACGAGTGACATATATAAAATAAATAATTCAGGCGGAAAAGCCGTTGAAGTTTCGGCGGAAACTATTGAACTGCTTAAAAAATGCGGCGAATTTTATTTGCTTTCGGACGGAGTTTTTGATGCCGCAATAGGAAGTGTAACAGAATTATGGAAATTTTCTGATAATTCTTCACCTCCCGATGCTGCTGTCTTAAAAGAAGCCGTTTCGCATATAGGATTTAAAAACATAATAATAACCGAATCTCATGTTGCGTTACGCGACACTCAAACAAAATTAGATGTGGGGGGAATTGCAAAAGGTTATATTGCAGACAAAATTGCCGCTTATTTAAAATCCTTACAACCGGATATTGCCGCCATAATTGACCTTGGCGGCAATATTGTAACAGTCGGGGAAAAAAGCAAAAATTCCAAAGAGCGGCTTTGGAACGTGGGAATAAAAAATCCTTTCGGGGAAAGCCTTTCGGGCATTTTGGAGCTGTCTGAATGTTCTGTTGTTTCATCGGGAGCTTATCAGAGATATTTTACTTTTCAAGGCAAAACATATCATCATATTCTTGACACAAAAACCGGTATGCCCGTTGAATCCGATGTTGCCGGCGTAACTGTAATAACAAAAAGCTCTGCCGACGGCGACGCCCTAAGTACAATACTGTTTTGCAAAGGTGTAGGAGAAGGTTTAGCTTTTGCTGAATCTCTTGACGGTGTTGAGGCTGTGTTTATCGGTAAAGACGGTAAAATGTCATGTACTTCAGGCGCGGCACAATTATTAAAATAAAAATTCATAAATCTTTATAAAAAAACTGTTGTGTTTGAGTTTAATGTGTGATATTGTTGTTATATAGTACAATTATAATTAACATAACGGAGGATTTAGAATGTTTACACCTACATTTATGGCAAAATTTAAACAGCGTAACATCAGCACAGACCACGAAAAAACAAAATTACGCACGCGCGAAGCATGGGAAACGCTCTCAAACAAGCAAAAAAATGAGATTCTTGCGCTGGCAGATGTTGTACGCACAACAATTTACCGTGTATTTAGCTCCGGAACAGCACATCCGCGTATTATAATTTCTTTTTCGGCGATTACCGGCTGGAGTCCGCTGTATTTTTCAGGTCATTCAGATGAACACGGCGAACTTACAACAGCAACCTTAAATGACTTTTTAAACACAACAGGGTATTCAAATCTTGTCGGAACAGCTGATATTGACTTGGGAAAAACATCTCTTCAGGACGAAGAACATCTTCCTATAAAACGCGGCAGAAAATCTAAGCAGACACTTGCCGAAGAAGCACAAAAAGTGCAGAAATCAAATCCGGCTCTTGAATTGTATGATTCAGATGACTATGAAGAAGATTGGGATGCCTGCGACTGCGATTGTGACGACTGCGACGACTGCGATTGCGATTGTGATGATTCCGATATGGATTTTGAAGAATATGAGCGTACAATGTCCGATAAGTATCCGATTATGCGGCTTGTTTTTCCGCAGATGCAAAGAATGTTGACAAAAAGCGAATCCGAAATTGACGCCGCAAAGTTTGTTTCCGATGATGACGCGTTGGCTTTATTCAAAGCTTTGTTAGTCCGTGCAAAAACAGGCTCGTCCAAAGAGCTTAAAGACCTTATCATTATAGCACTGCTGTCATAATATAAGCTACTGTTCAAATTTTTGAAGAACATCTTCGTCAATGCGGTCTTGTTGTATTTCAGGTTCCGTTTGAATATGTTCAGGATTTTGTTCGGTTTGCGGAGCGGGAGTATTTTCAGCGGGCGAGGCAGTTGGAGCGGTCGGCTGGCTTTTCTGATTATTAAAAAATTTCTCGCTGAAAGAAACTTGCAGTTTTTTAATAAAATTGATTGAATTTTCAAAATACAGAAAAAATTCTTCTTTTGAAGTATTTTCGGCAATGTGATTTTTAATTGTATTTTCTGTTGTATTTGCCCATTCTGTTTCAATGACAGTCGTCGAAAGTGAAAGTGCCATCACAATTCCGGAAACTGCCGTTTGAATCAAAATCATATCAAAAAGCCTGTTCCTTTTTACAGGCTTTTTTTTGCAAATTTCTTTATCAGGGACTACTTCCGTTCGTGTGTAAGAGTAATCTGCGGCGTAAGTATAATCGTCGTCTGCTCCCCAAAAAATTTCCTCTTTATTTTGCGTAGCTTCCATAAAAGTTCCTCCTTCGTTTGACGGCTTGTCTTTTTTAATTATTATATTGAATGCTTAAAAAAAAAGACCATAAAAAATTTCGGAGTATGTGAATGTTTTCCATACTCCGAAATAATTTTTCGACTACTTGCTTTTCCAAACAGAAGGAGTGAATAATGCTAATAAAGGAAAAAATTCAAGTCTGCCTGCAATCATAGAAAACATCATAGCCGATTTTGATAAAACAGAAAAATCATGAAAATCCGCTATATTTGTCGGTATTGCTGTCCACGCGTTTGACAATGACGCCAAAATTACAGAAAAACATGTCAGAAAATCTTTTTGGTCAAAAGAAATGATAAGCGACCCAATCAAAAGAATAAACATATATATAAAAAAGAATTTAGCTACTTTTGAAACAACAGTATCGTCAACTGTTTTTCCGTTTATCGAAACTGTTTTAATAACTTTTGGGTTAATCATTTTTAAAATCTCATTTTTTAATGATTTCATCATAATAAGTACGCGTATACCTTTTACTCCGCCGCCTGTCGAGCCGGACGACGAGCCGATTATGGAGAAAATTACAACGATTATTTGTGTTGTTGTCGACCAAATATTTGGTGAAACAGCAGAAAATCCTGCCGTACTTACGACTGCCGCAGACAGAAAAACGGAGTTTTCCAATGCGGTAAAAAAATCAATATGATGCGCAATTAAATCTATAATCATAATTAGGCAAATAATGCCTGACGATAAGCAGTAAAACCGAACTTCTTCATCTTTCAAAACAGATTTAAATTCTTTTACCGCAAAAAGAAAATAAACCGAAAAATTTACTCCCGCCAAAAACGTAAACAACGCGACAAGCATATTTGCGGCAACATTACCAAAAGAGCCGACACTTGCATTCATGCTTGAAAATCCGCCGGTTGAAATTGCCGACAACGAACAAACAATTGCGTCAAAAGGAGCAATTCCAACAACGGCAAGCAATATCGCAAGCAAAACAGTCATCAAAATATAAATGAGATAAACAATTTTGGCTGTGTCTTTAACTCGCGGCGTTATCTTTTTTGCGGACGATGTCGGACCCGTGCTTTCCGCCGAAAAAAGCGTAAACATAGACGCGTCTGCCGACGGCAAAACCGCAAGTAAAAACGCCAAAATTCCCATACCTCCCATCCATTGTATTGACGACCGCCAGAGCAGTATTCCTTTTGGTAGCGACTCAACATCAGAGAAAACACTCATTCCGGTTGTTGTAAATCCGCTTACGGACTCAAACAGGCAGTCCGCAAATCCCGAAAACCT
>JAISHX010000131.1 GCA_031262335.1 Clostridiales bacterium | reverse complement strand
TCGGCAAATGCCTTTCCGCCGTTGCGCAAAATGAACGGTACATTTGCATAAGTTTCTACATTATTTATATTGGAAGGTTTTTTATGATAACCGCTTTGTGCGGGAAAAGGAGGTTTAAGACGCGGTGTTCCGCGTTCGCCTTCAAGAGAAGCAATAAGAGCAGTTTCTTCACCGCACACAAAAGCTCCTGCTCCTACTTTTATTTTTATCAGGAACGAAAATTGTGTTCCGCCAATATTTTGCCCTAAAAAACCTTTTTGTTCTGCTTGTTTAACCGCAACTTGCAAACGCTTTATAGCAAGAGGGTATTCCGCACGAACATAAATCGCGCCTTCGTTTGCGCCGATTGCGTACGCGCATGCAAGCATGCCTTCAATAACGGCATGCGGGTCGCCTTCGATTACCGCTCTGTCCATAAAAGCTCCGGGGTCGCCTTCATCGGCGTTGCAAATAACATATTTTTCACTTCCGGCGGACGAGCGTGCCGCGTTCCATTTGAACCATGTCGGAAAACCCGCGCCTCCTCGTCCGGCAAGACCGGAAATTTTTATCTCATCAATTAATTGTTCAGGTGTTTTGTTTTTAAGATAATTAAGGAAACCTGAATAACCGCCTCTGTTAATATATTCCTCTATGTTCTCCGGATTTATAATTCCGCAATTTGCAAGCGCGATGCGCGGTTGCGCAGAAATTATTCCCGTATCATGCTCACTGATTAAGTGCCTATTGAGTTGTTCTGAAATAATATCGGTTTTGTTGTTTGTAAAAAATTCCCCGATTTTTTCCGCAACTTTTTCATTGACTTTAACAAATGTAAATTCTTTATCATCTTGCAGGACTTTGACGATAGGCTCCAAATAACATGCTCCAATACAGCCTACAGAAGAAACGGAAAAAAATTTCTCCAGTACATCAATGACTTTTTGCGCACCGGCGGCAATTCCGCAACTGCCGGCTCCTACTGTAATTTTCATTCAGTCCCCTCCTTTCTCCGAAAATCGTTTATTATTGTTTTAGCTTTTGCCGGAGTAAGTGCCCCGAATGTTTCTCCGTCTACAGTCATAACAGGCGACAAACTGCAACAGCCGAGGCAAGCGGCTGTTGTAAACGTAAAAAGCCCGTCTTTTGTTGTACAGCCGTCCTGAATTTCAAGTTCTTCTTTTATTGCGGCTGCTATTTCTTCCGCACCGTTGACATGGCATGCTGTGCCTTGACATAAAACAATCAAATGCTTTCCGACAGGCTCAAGCCTAAATTGCGCATAAAAAGTTGCCACACCTAAAATTTTTGCAATAGGAATATGTGTTTGCTCTGAAATGTCTGCCAACTCCTTTTTCGGGAGATAGCCAAATTTTTCTTGAATATTTTGTAATACGGCAATTAAAGATTCCTTGAAACGAACATAAAAACAAGCTTCAAAATCTTTATCAAGTTGTTCAGCGTAGTGAGTTTTTTTGCAAGCAAAAGAAAACCCGCATTTTTCGATTACTCGTTTTGAACGAATATTTTCAGCAAAATGGGCACACGTTACCGCATACAAATTTAAGTCGTTAAAACAAAAATCTATGACTGCTTTTGTTGCTTCTGTTGCAAGTCCGCGTCCCCAATAATCTTTTGAAATAACATAGCCAAGCTCTTTGACTGACGAATCTTTTACGATACGTTCGAGTATGCCAAAAGACCCTATAACTTTGTTATTTTCCTTATAAATTATAGCAAATACATCTTTTTGTGCAATAAAAATCCGCAGACGCTCTTCGGCAGCAGTTTTGGAAGTGTAGTGTTTCCAACCTGCAGCTTCCCCTACACCTTCAACTGACGCATATTCAAAAAAGTCGTCAATATCCGTAATACGCCACGCCCTCAAAAGAAGGCGCGGCGTTTCGATTGTTTTATTTGTCAAATCTATTATCATATCATTTCCCTAAACCTTTCCATTGCTTTCAGTATAGTTTCTTTTTCGCCGAAAGAACTCAAACGGAAAAATCCTTCACCTGCATTTCCGAATCCAACTCCCGGCGTGCCAACGACGTTCGCTTTTTCAAGAAGATTATCAAAAAATTCCCATGATTTCATTCCGTGCGGACATTTCAACCATATATAAGGAGAGTTTTTTCCGCCTGTAAACCAAACTTTAAGCGAAGAAAGAGTATCTGCAATTATTTTGGCATTTTCCATGTAATAATCAATATTTTCATGTATCGCCGAAAGTCCTTTTTCGGTAAAAACGGCTTCTGCTCCACGTTGAACAACATAAGAAACACCATTAAATTTTGTACTTTGTCTGCGGAGCCATGTACGGTTTATACTTTCTCCTTCGCGTATAAGCTTTTGAGGAATAACTGTATATCCGCAACGTACGCCCGTAAAACCGGCAGTTTTAGAAAGCGAACAAAATTCAACAGCACATGTATCCGCACCTTCAACTTCAAAAATACTTGCGGGGCAATTTGTGTCATTTACAAAGATTTCATAGGCGGCATCAAATAAAATGATAGCGTCACGCTCGTTTGCCCAGTCAACCCAAGTTTTTAATTGCCGGCGTGAATAAACTGCACCTGTCGGATTGTTTGGCGAACAAAGATAAATTATATC
>JAISHX010000106.1 GCA_031262335.1 Clostridiales bacterium | reverse complement strand
ATAGAGGATAAAGGACCTTTTGAGGCAAAACTAATCGGCAAAAGCGCCGAGGACGATATTTCTGTTATTTCGATAAGCATCAAAGATGTCGCCGATGCCGGCATTGATAATGTTACGCTTGCCGTATTCGGTGATTCTGATGAAACACGCATAGGTGATGTTGTGCTTGCAATCGGCAACGCGCTCGGCGAAGGAAACACCGTAACAAACGGTATTATAAGCGCGAAAAACAAACAAGTCATTACAGAAGATGTAACATACCACGCAATCCAAACAAACGCGCAAATTAACAGCGGAAATTCAGGCGGACCGCTTGTCAACCTGAACGGCGAAGTAATAGGCATAAATTCCGCAAAATACAGTGCTGATTCATATACGGCTGTTTCTATTGAAGGAATGGGCTACGCTATACCGTCAAATCAAGTAAAAGAAATTATTGAACAGCTTATGGGTCCCAAGAAGCCGCTTTTGGGTATTGTCGGCGGCGATATAGGAGCAGAAATGGCACGGCAGTACGGGCTTCCGCAAGCAGGTGTCTTTATAAATGAAATAAAACCAAACACTCCTGCCGAAGAAGCCGGATTTCAATACGGTGATGTTATTACATCATTCAACGGCACGACAATTTTCAAGTTTGATGACTTGAAAGCAACTCTTGCCGAATGTGAACTCGGCGACACGGTTGAAATTAAATTTATCCGAAACGGAACTGAATTTAAAACTATTTCAGTTGAATTATTCCCTGTCATGGACGAAAGTTTCTAAAAACATTCTTAAAAACCTTGTTTGGAGCGTAAATTAACTTACACTCCAAACAAGGTTTTTTCTGCATAAAAAATTTTTTTATTTTCCCTAAAAAATATAGAGAATATTCATAGAATGTGATATAATAATATTTAGGTGAAAATATGGAAAATATAATACAAGAGTTAATACGAATAGACTCGGACGCGCAATCGGTTGTCGCCGAAGCGGAAAAACTAAAGTCCGGTCTTGCCGCAAGGCTTGAAACTTGCCGTAATGAGTTGCAATCTCAAATGGAAACGGACGTAAAGAGCCGTATTCGGCGTGAAAAAGAATCTGCAGAGAAAGAAACGGCGGAGAAAACAGCCGAATTTTTGCAGGAAAAGCAACGTAAAATTGCCGCGCTTGAAGCGGAGTATGAACAAAATAAAGACGTGTGGGCGACACGCATTTTCAGCTCCATAACAGGACGGTGATTTTATGAGTTCGGCAAAAGAAAGTGCGCTTGATGCCAAAATTGCGGCAATGCGTTCACGCTTGCTTAAAACCGAAGATTATTTGGCACTTGCGTCATGCCAAAGCGTTACGGAATTAGCGGCAAAACTAAAAGGATATTCAAACTATTCCTATGTCCTTGAAGGATTTGACCCAAGCAGCACACGACGCGGTTTTTTGGAACGCCGGTTGTCGCTGACCGTTCCGGAGGATTTTAAAAGCATTTACCGCTTTGTCGGGGATTTTCGGCTTAGGGGCTATTTGGACGCTTTCTTTCTTAAAGACGAAATCGACACGCTTAAATTTATTCTTAATTCCGTATGCGACCAGCGTGAAACAGACTACACTCCCACCGAAATAAGCACGCTGCTTGCTAATGAAACTTCCCGAATTGACGTAAGTAAATTATTAAAAAGCAAGTCGATTCCTGAATTTTTGGAAAATTTGAAAGGCGCGGAATTTTATCCCGTTCTTGCCAAAAAGTATCAAAACGAAACACCTACTCTCTTTGAACTTAAATTTGAACTTGATTTGTACTACTTTTTGCACTTGGACTCCCTTGCCAAAAAGTTTTTAGACAAGCAAAACCGTAAAGCAATGCAATATATAATCGGCTCTGACGCCGACCTCAAAAATATTATGTGGACATACCGCCTGCATAAGTTTCACGGCATGTACGGTAATGCGCTTTTCCCTTTCCTTATTCCTTTGCGGCATCGTCTTAAAAAAAGCGCGTTGATTAAAATGGTGGAGTGCAAAACTATTCCCGAACTTGAGTCCGAAATAGCAAATTCACCATATGCCGCTACTTTTGCAGACAAAACAATACTTGAAAAAAAATATTACGAAGCGGCACTGACAGTTTTCCGGCGGGCAAGGCTTTTGTACAACAGCGCAATTTCCCACGCAACGGCATACATCTTTTTAAAGGAATTAGAAATAAAAAATATTACATCTATTACGGAAGGTGTTCGTTACAAACTGAATCCGCAAAAAATAATGAGCTACGTTGTCATCTGATTTCAAAGTTTTTCGTTTATTTTATAATGTAATCATCATAAATAATAGGAGTGTAACATCTTATTACTGATGTTAAAGTTTTAATAAGTTTATTATAGCTAAAATATAATTAATAATTGTTAGTGTCACTAATTTCTATAGTAGAAGGAGAGATAGTATGAAACCCAATTTTTATGCCAGTGTTTGTCATTACGGTGTTCATGGTGGGGCTGTTAAATTAACAGATGATTATTTTATGTTTGGAACACAGAAGATTATAATAAAGGCTGAGTTTAGAAGATTGAAGATAGCTTATAATAGTATTAAAAATATTGAATACTGGTATGCACTGTTTTTTCCGATAGTAAAAATTAGCTTGTTAGACGGACGAAAATATAATTTTATTATATTTAACATTAAACGCTTTCAGAGATTGATTGAAGAAAAAATGGCTCTGAATAATAAAAGAGAGTTATAATGGAATTTCTAATATATTAACCTGAATCCGTGAAGCCTTAATTCAACAATTCGCTGAAGTCTAGCAAACAAGCGTTGTCGAACCACTATTGAAGCAAAGAAGTAAGATTAGTTTCGAGTCCAAAGGGGCGTTTTTGGTTGATAGAAAAAATGCAGTATGTAAATATTATGGGACCTGTCGGC
>JAISHX010000104.1 GCA_031262335.1 Clostridiales bacterium | reverse complement strand
TTTCTTTTGCATTTACGGTAAGAGAAGTATTTGACGGCAATGTCCACGGTGTTGTCGTCCATGCCAAGAAATATTCGTTTTCTTTATTTTTTAATTTAAATTTAACGTAAACAGATTTTTCCGTAACAGTTTTGTAGCCTTGGTCAACTTCATGACTGGAAAGCGGAGTTCCGCAACGCGGACAATAAGGAAGGATTTTATGTCCTTTGTACATAAGCCCTTTGTCCCATATGGATTTTAATGCCCACCAGACTGATTCAATATAGCTGTTATGATAAGTGACATAAGGATTCTCCATATCTGCAAAAAAACCTACACGTTCACTCATTTCTTCCCAAATTTTTTTATATGAAAAAACACTTTCTTTACATTTTTTTATAAACGGTTCGATTCCGTATTTTTCAATATCGGGTTTTCCGCTTATGCCTAATTTTTTTTCCACTTCCAACTCAACCGGCAATCCGTGTGTGTCCCAGCCCGCCTTGCGCAATACTTTGAATCCCTTCATAGTTTTATAGCGCGGAATCAGGTCTTTTATTGCCCGTGTCAGTACATGTCCGATATGAGGCTTTCCGTTTGCTGTGGGAGGTCCGTCATAAAACACAAACAGTTCACAGTCTTTTCTATTTTCAATACTTTGTTCAAATATTTTATTTTCTTTCCAAAATTTCAAAACATCTGATTCCCGTTCAGCGAAACTGAGCGTTTTATCTACTTTATCATACATGCTTTGCCTCCAAAAAGATTTTATGGGAGCAATTCATCCCCCACCTCTTAGGTGTGGGACTTCTTGCTTATTAACCGGCTACAGAAAACTCTGCTTGGTGATTTTTTATGTTAACTCACTATAACAGCATAATACTACCACAGCATTTATAAAAAGTCAAAAAATTTTTATCTATCGTTTGTGGTAAGAATACCTTCATCATTTTAGAAGGAGCGTGTCCCGCAAATCTTTTTTAGAACAATGAACAAATTTATATTGACAAATTGCCAAAACGTATGATAGACTCTTGATATTAAAAATATTCGTCCGTAGCTCAGAGGATAGAGCAGAGGTTTCCTAAACCTTTGGTCGGAGGTTCGACTCCTCTCGGGCGAGTTTAATAATTTTGCGCCTATTTCTAAACTGATGTTTAGAAATAGGCGTTTTTATTAAGATAATAATAAATTTATTGCCGTTTAATAATAATACACAGTTATAAAGCAAGTTTTAATAACTATTCTTGTAAGTTTAGTTTTTGAAATATTGCAATTTATTTTAGCAATCTGCTGTAGTGAGCGGCACGATTAGCCATTATAACTCACTGTCAAACAAAAAAGGCAGGTATTATTCTGCCTTTTTTGTTTGACAAAGGAAATTTACTCTAACACAACACCAGGCCATTTTGCATAAACACGTTGCATACGTAAGATATCTAAGGGCGTCACCTCTCCGTCACCTGTAACATCCCCTCTTTCGACACAAAGATGAGGATTAGGAACAGACCATTTTGCATAATAACGTTGCAGACGTAAGATATCTAAGGGACTGAAGACGTCATCGCCGTTAACGTCGCCGAGAATATAGTTTGATTCTGATTCGGTGGCGGGGAAAACTGCCTCAATGACACCGTTTTTATATGTCACAGCAGTTGCGCCTTCAACAGTAAAGAAAGTTTCCGCAAGACCGTCAAGCGTAAAGCCTTCGTTTGCGGTAATCGCAATTGTTGCGATATATTCTGTTGCGGCGGCAAATGTATCGGGATTTCCGCTCCATGAAACGCTTACCTTATATTGATTGTTGTCCTGTTGGTCAACTACTCCTTTAACAGGATTATTTCCTTTTTTCGGCGGAATAATGCCTGTAATAGCCGAAATATCCACGGTTTGCGCCGTAGTTGCGTTGAAAGTTACTGTAACAATGCCGGTATTTCCGGTATTTGCATCATTCACAGCACTTTTTGCGCCTGAAACAAAGAAAAAGTCTTTTGGAATTCCGTCAAAAGTCCAATCTTCTTTTGCAACAAGTGTAACGGTTGCTGTGTATTCTGTGTTATAAACAAATATTTGGTCGTTTGGCGTCCAAGAAACAGTCCCTGTGAACTGCTCAGTTTCTGTAATTTCCGTAATCGGAGTTGCTCCTGTAACAGGTACAACCAAACCGGAAATTTCGTTAATATCAACTGTTTTATCACCCGGAATTTCTTCAAACGTAACCGAAACAAAGTTGCTTCCTGCGTCATTTTTCGCCTGACTGCCTGCGACACTAAACGCGTTTGCAGGTACATTCGCGAATGTATAACCTTTTTTCGGCGTACGAGTAAATTTAGCTGTGTAATGCGTATTTGCACGGAATGGTACGTCATTGGGAGTCCACACAACACTGCCGAAATATTCATCGCATTCTTCTATCGTCGTATCAGGTGTTTCTCCGATAGCAGGTGCGTCAATACCGAGAATTTCAAACATAGTAATATTTTCGTCGTCAACGGCAGGTTCGGGCAGAGTTTTATCAAATATGGCTGTTATTTCGTTGCTGTTTGCAAGGTTAGTTGCTTCTGCATATCCTACAGAAAACCAATCTTCGCCGACACCATCAACTGTGAATCCTGCTTTTGGTGTAAGTGTAATTTTTGCTGTATATTGTGTGTCATAGGCGAATGTTGTGTCGTTTGGTTCCCAACTAACAGTTCCTGTAAATTGGTCTGTTTCTTTAATTGAGGTAACAGGAATTTGACCAAAAGCAGGCGGAATAATTCCTTCAATTTCTTTAATAGATATTGGCTGTTCGGCTGTTCTGTCAAAATTAACAGTAACTGTGTGTGTCTGTGAATCATATGTTGCCGGTTGTCCGTTTACCGTAAAGAAATCAGACGGAAGTTCGTCAACAGTATAAGTTCCTTTTGCAGCAAGCGTAATTGTCGCCTGATATACTTCGTAATATCCGAATTTTCCTGTAATTTCAGGTGACCACGCTATTGCTCCGCTGTATTGAGCATTTTCAGGTATGAATGTTTCAGGAATTTCGTTTGCCGCAGGTGCTTTTATAACAATGTTTTTAATATCGGGAGTCTGTTTTCCTGTCGACGGGAAAGTCGCTGTAATAACGCCGTTGTCAGCAGAATTTGTGGCAGTTGCACCTGAAACTTTAAAGAAGTTAGCTGAAACACCATCCAAAGTAAATCCTGATTTTGGTGTAAGCGTAATTGTTGCGGTATACGCTGTATCGTACTCAAATTTGGTTGGATTTCCGCTCCAACTTACAGAACCTGTAAATTGGTCTGTTTCTATAATTGAGGTAACAGGTGTCTGACCGGCAACAGGAGGATTTACACCGTCGATAGCCGAAATGTTTACTGTTTTTACAAATTCGACAGTAGCGTCTTGTGTGACGAGGTTGGTTTTTTGACCGTTTGGTGAAAGATAATACTGTGAACCTTCATCAAAAACGGCTTTTATTTGTGCCGAAGTAGCAGATTCCGGCGCATCGCTTTTGACTTTGAAAGTCATTTTAACGAGCTCATTCGTTCCTGCCGAAAGTGTTTTATCCCCGTCTGCTACCGTAAGCGGAAAATACCAAAATCCGCTGTCGTTATTTTCCATCAAAAACTCAAGCACAGACGTTTTCAATGTTGGAGTTCCTTGGACTTCCAACAAATCAGGGTCATACTTAATTTCAAACGCAAGCGATGACAGTTCGCTGGCGTTTTGCACACTGACCGTAACGTCAAATGTGCTTCCCCTCATTATTCTCTCTGATGACGGGGTAACAATAATTGAATTTGATTCCGCCGCCAAGGCAAAACCTGCAGGCATCGTAAATGTCATTGCTAAGACAAGCAGAATTGCCCAAATTTTTTTTGGTGCATGAAAGTATTTGATAATTACACCCCCTAATTCTCATTCCTAATTATATCTTATATTATATAAAATTGATGTTGGGTTGTCAACTGTCAAATGGCACAAAAACAATTCCTCTTCACTGTTAAAGGAGGAATTGTTCTGCCTTTTATTGGTTAAATATTGATGTTATGGTTTTTATATGCGCTTTAATACATAAATCTGTTTATATCCTCAAGTGTTATTCCTTTATGGAGAGAAATATTAAGAGCGTTTGCAATAACATTTGACAGTCTTGCAATGACTTCATCCACTTCCTTAGGCGTAACAAACATGTTACCGTCATAAGGCTCAAGGGCGACACTTACGATTTCGTATTTTTCTTCTTCACGGAGTTTTGAAAGTTCGGAATATGTTTCAGTATCCTGTTCCGTTTCGGCGAGCAGCTCCAAAACAGAATCCAAGCAGTCTGTTACAAGAGTTGCGGCATCAACAACGGTAGGCACTCCTATCGCAATAACTTGAGTACCTAAGAAATATTCATTCAGCGCGGCACGAGCGTTTCCCATTCCGCCGCCCGGAACGATACCTGTGTCGGTAACTTGAATAGTCGTGTTTACGCGAGATGTTTTGCGTGCCGCCAGCGCGTCAACCGCAATAACAAGTGAAGGATTCATTTTTTCGCAAATACCTTTTACAATATCACGCGTTTCAATACCCGTTGTGCCTAAAACTCCCGGCGCAACTGCCGCGACAGGACGGGTTTTGCCCCTCGTTTCGTCCGGAACTTCGTTGAGAATATTGCGGGTAACAAAAGTTTTTGATACTACACGAGGTCCAAGCGCGTCCGGTGTAACACCATGATTTCCAAGTCCGACAACAAGAACATCTCCGTCATCGTTCTTTTTAAGTCGTGCAATAATATCAACAAGCACTTCTATAATTTTTTCATGTGCGGTTACGTCGCCTGTACGCAAGCTTTGTGATTCAACTGTCACATAATTGCCGATTTCTCTGCTTAATATTCGTGCACCCGTTTCATTTGTGACTTTAACCCATGTAACAGTATATTCGGGATATTCCGTACGTTCAATTTCAACTCCGTCCAATGTGGATTGAGTTGTTTCGATTAGTGCTTCTGCGACTTCCAAAGCCAAATCAGTATAAATATTTTTCATTGCAAAACCTCCTGTACATATTGTTAGTAATTATGGTATAATTATACTGATTTGTCTTATAGGGGGGAGAATAATGGTTGCCAAGGTGTTTAGCGGAGCGACTGTCGGTGTTGACGGATATACTGTTACTGTAGAAACAGATGTTACCGGAGGTTTACCTTGTTTTAATATAGTCGGATTACCGGATTCCGCTGTAAAGGAATCGCGTGAGCGAGTTTCTGT
>JAISHX010000038.1 GCA_031262335.1 Clostridiales bacterium | reverse complement strand
CTCAAATCTGTAAATGCTCTTCGGTTTGACGTATCATCGCTAAAACTACCGTCATATTGCACAAAACCCTCTTGAAGGTCGCCATTACCGAAGACCCTCAAATACCAGTTTTCCGGGTCGTCAAAACTGGCGTCACGCTTGAAATACACATTGTAGGTGTATTCGCGGTCGTCTTCCGCCGGATAAGGTGTTGCTGCCGGAGCAAAATCTTCCGGCGGTGTTGTTGCTGGCACAAATGCTACATGACTCTCATCATAAGTAAAATAGAAATTACCTATTTCATTTCCTTCCGGAATTGTTAAAGTGCCGTCGCCTGTTTGCGCGTTATAAGCGCTACTGTCATAAGTTCTGGCACATAGAAAGCCAGTAGTTGGTGAATTTAACGTAAAGGTCATTTTCCACCAGCCTGCTGTTGCTTCTTCGGCGTCACAAGCTTCAAACGCTCTTCGGTTTGGAATATCTGCAATGTCACTATCGATAAAATTACCGTTAGTTTTCACAAAACCGGTTTGACTGTCGCCATTATTGAAGACCTTCAAATACCAGTTTTCCGGGTCAGTAAAATTTTCGCCAACATTGAAATAAACATTGTAGGTGTAGTCGCGTTCGTCCTCCGGATAAGACGTTTCAACTAATGGCGGTGTATTTTTCCTTAAACCCATATCTACATCATAGATATAAAATACCCCGCTAGTATCTCCTGCCGGAATTGTCAAGGTCTTTGTACCGGTTTGCAATGCCCAAGGAACATTTTCCCAACCGGTTTCGTTATAAAACACTTGAACATCTGCGCTACTTGTTGTTGTTGTGAATACAACTTTTTTCCATTCGGTAGAAGCATCTTTGTTGCCTGCCGCAGCCATGTGTATTGGGCTCGTCGCATCACTATCAAAATATTCGTCCGTGCTTACAAGAGTAGCTCCTTCAGGCGTTCCTAACCATCTACCTGTCCAATTCGCATCAATGTTCTCTATATTGCTTGCAGCATCCTTATATAAATAAACTGTATAAGTATATGTTGTTTCGTCAGCACGCGTAACTTCGACCGGCACTGATACCCACGTCGCAAGCGTCATTACAAATGCCATAAACAAAGCTAATTTCTTTCTCAATATGTTTACCCCCATTCTGTATGTCGTTTTTTTTGTGTAGATAACATAGTCATTATCTTTTTTCCTGCGCTTTAATTTTTCTTATTTGAATAAATTAAGCGTTTAAGCTTTAGTAATGAATCCCACCATAATGAATTTCGCATAGGACTAAATTACCGTTCAGTAGTTCAAAAATTTCTCCCTAAGCAATCACCCCTTAAAAAAAATAATTAACAAATAACGCCCCTCTCTTACTTTATGAAACTAATTATAAACCTTAGTCCGATATTTTGTCAATAATAAATAATAATTCCGTAAAATTTTCTGAATTTTTGTTTAGGTTTAACAAACACGCCGCAAAACTCTTAACAGTTTTTCAAAATTTTCAATAAGGTATTTTTTCACATGCAGTTACCTCAAAAAAACTCTTGTTATTCCCGCCGCACTATGATATAATTCCGAATATATTGTAACGCAACGCTAAAAAAACCCGCAGGGGGGCTGTGAATGAAAGCCGAACATATAAACGCTTTTATACAGGGAGCACAGAGTACATTCAGCATGTTTTTCGGGGAGAATGCCGCTTTGGGCAAAGTTTTCCTAAAAGGCTCTCCTTACAGGGCAGAACACGTCTGTGTTGAAATAGGTATTACCGGTTCTTTGAAAGGAAAAGTCCTTTACAATATGAATCAGCAAAGCGCATTTTTTATTGCTTCCAAACTTATGATGGGCATGCCTGTCACCGCTTTGGACGACATGACAAAAAGCGCGGTATCGGAAATGGCAAATATGATTTCGGGGCAGGTTGCAAGCGCGTTTTTCTCAGACGGGCTTGAAATTGATATTACGCCTCCGACTTTGCACGAGGCGGACGCCGCCGCAATAAAAGGACTTACAAACCAAATTGTTTGTATTCCTCTGTCTTTTCCCGGCGGTGCCGTTTTTGAGATTGATGTGGCACTTGCATAATGATTTTTGACATTTTTTATCCTAAAATATGCTCTGATTCTGTGTTTGACGTTGATTATAACAGACTTCTGTCAGCAGGCATAAAATTGATTGCCTTTGATGTTGACAATACCCTTGCTCCGTTTAATATTGCCTATCCGCCGGACAACATTGTCCGCCTTATTCAAAAGCTGAAAACAATGTTCCACGTTTGCCTTATTTCAAACAATAAAGGCGACCGTGTACACAAATTTAATGAAAAATTAGGGCTATTTGTTATTGCCGATGCCAAAAAACCAAAAACCGACGCGCTTTGCCATGCCCTTCGCCGTTTTAATGTGCAGTCGCAAGAAGCGGCTCTTATCGGCGACCAACTTTTTACCGACATGTGTTGTGCCAATCTTTCCGGAGCAACAAGCGTTTTGGTCAAACCAATTGTAAAAATCGAAGAGCCGTGGGTCATGCTTAAACGCCCTTTTGAGAAACTTGTTTTCTTAGGATATATATGGAAGAGGAAAAAAGGTGCTGACAGCAAAAACTAAAGTGTTAGGCGTGATAGGCAACCCCGTGGAACAATCATTGTCGCCTGTTATTCATGCCGAATTTTCACGATTTTCAGGACTTGACTACACATACAACGCATTTCCCGTCTTGTCCGAAAACATCGGTGCGGCAATTTCGGGAGCGTACGCACTCGGCATTGCCGGACTTAATGTTACATTTCCTCACAAAAAGGCAGTCATGCCCTATCTGTGCGGTATTGATGAAACGGCGGCAAAAATCGGCGCGGTTAACACGCTTGTCCGGCAAGACACGGGCTACAAAGGATATAACACAGACTATTTGGGTATTTCCGCTGTTCTTGCGGAACACGGCTTCCTATCTCCAAACAGAGTTGTTATTATAGGTGCCGGCGGAACAGCCGCCGCCGCATGCGCGGCTTGTGCAAAAATCGGTGCGAAAGAAGTTGTTATTCTTAACCGCACTTTGGCAAACGCAGAAAAACTTGCCGTGTCAGCTCAAAAAACATACGGTCTGCCTGTACGCGCCGCCGCACTTGCCGATTGCAAAAACGCCTGCGGCGAAATTGTGATTCAAACATCAACGGCAGGCTTTAAAAATGAAAATGAATCTCCCGTCAATGATACCTCTTTTTTTGGCGGGGTAAAATTCGCCCTTGATGTTATTTACGACCCTTTCAAAACAAAATTTCTTCACCTTGCCGAATCGGCAGACGTACAGTATTCAAACGGTTTCGGCATGTTAATTGA
>JAISHX010000181.1 GCA_031262335.1 Clostridiales bacterium | reverse complement strand
AAGGTCTTGCCTTTAATCTTTTAAAAAGATGGGATTCCAAAGGGACGATTGTCCCTTTGGTGGGTGGTCTGGAGGGCAACGCCCTCCAAGGTCTTGCCTTTAATCTTTTAAAAATCGGTATTCCTAAAGGGACAACCCGTGTTTATAGAGTGGAAGTGGCATCAACAACTTTGTTTTTACCGGAATTTTTTGCTTGATAAAGATATTTGTCTGCAATGATAACCACTTCTTTAATACTGGTTTTGTTGTTCGGAATAAACGAAACCGCACCGAAACTCATTGTGACAGAGCCAATATTACCAAGCTCCGGTATTTTAATCATTTCTATGCTTTTTCTTACGTTTTCTGCAATTTGTGAGGCGTGTGGCTGTTCGGCATTAGGAATAAGCAGAACAAATTCCTCACCGCCGATTCGCACAGCAAAGCCGTTTTCGGAATGTGCGATGTCAGCCAAAACTTTGCCGACATTTTTCAGAATAACATCCCCGCCGCTGTGACCAAATCTGTCATTATACGAACGGAAATTATCCAAATCACATAAAATATAAGCGATGTGATTTTCTTTTTTATCTCTTGTTGCACGCCGCCACTCAATATCAAGCTTACGTTCCAAAAAACGCCTGTTGTACAGACGTGTAAGAGGGTCTATATAACATTCAAGAATCTTATCGCGCATATTAGCATAAGAACGTATTGTCGTTGCAATACGCGCAAGTAAAGTATCCCGCACAGGCGGCTTAAGTATATAATCAACTGCGCCGCTGTGCAGTCCTATCTCCTCAGTTTTTACATTATCGATTGCGGTAAGAAAAATAACCGGAATTTCTCTTGTGTCTTCAGACCTTCTCAGACGTTGAAGAAACTCAAATCCGTTGATTTCCGGCATAATTAAGTCAAGAAGAATCAAAGTGGGGAGATTTTCTTCAGCAAGTGTAAGACCGTATTTTGCGGTACGCGCCAAGTAAACGACATAACCCGCCTCGGATAGAATACTGTTTAATGAAAGAAGCGTTGACCGGTCGTCGTCAACAACCAAAATTGATGGTCTGAGGTCAACGTCATTTATAAAATGGCTGCACATTCATACCAATCCCTTTCACGCATCAATTTTTTTCAACAGCTAAAGCATAGGGGCAACAACTGTGTATTCTGCCCACAGATTGGTATATTAGTTTCGCATTTTTGGCAATAGCCTCTCTTAACGCTGAGTTTGTTATTGTATCGTAAGAAACAACGTCAAAATAGTAAATAGTATCTAAATTTTCTAAAGCACTTCTTACATTTTCAGCATCAAATCTGTCAATATTGCCGAACAGCACGATGTCGATATCAGAATATTTTCTAAAATTGCCTTTTGCACGCGAACCAAAAATAGCGGCACGCACAACAAAAGGAAATGATTCAAGTGTTTTGCAAATTTCATCCAGAATCATTTTGGATAAACCAAAACTACACATAATATCACTTCTTTTGAACAGCAAAATAGTCATGAATTTTTTTCATTTCCGGCAAATATTCTTTTTTGAGTTTCATAAGTATTTTTTTAAACTCATTGCCGTCATAGGTATGTGAAAGCAAATTCCGTGAATTTGCCATATCTAATAATAGTTCTCCGCTTATGCCTATAAGTTCGAGCAAATTGGACGCCGCCGCAACTTTAATCACGTTTTTCGGCGATATAATGCCTATCCGAACGTCTTGATATTCCAAATAATCTCTTAAAGTCTTCCAAAGCAATTCAAAGTTATACTCAAAACGCCGCACAAGACCTTCTTGTTGAAGGTCATCAAAATCGTCAATTTGTTTACCATCTAATGCCGAATAAAGCAACATAAATGACTTTGTAAAATTGCTAAACCGTTGTTGCCAACGACTGCTTTCAATCAAAAATTTTCTCCTTACGCGATAGAATCGAACTTTTCTAATATTTTATAAGTAGTGTCAATCGCGTCTGAAAAGCGCAAATCATAAATCTGTTCCTCAAGTGTGTTAATAATTTCCTTTCCTGTGAAAAAACTAACATCTTCAAGTTGAGAAACCAAACTCAAACATTCACCGTTTCCGGTTTTCAGCAGAGAAATAAGACGTGTTAACTTTTCAGAAGCAATGGTTTTATCTGCCGGAAAACATATATCAGGAATTTTTTTAGTTTCCCGTTTATTTAATAATAATATAGTCTTTATTGTTTCGTCAAGTAGAATTTTAAATTGGTTAAGGTCGGGAAAATTTCTTTTTTCTATTATAGATTTTTCTATTTCAGCCGCTGATTCGCTTAACGGGTTTGCACCGATTAGCGCCGCTGTTCCTTTTAATGTATGTGCAATAAGCCGAGCATCCGAAATATTATCCGAGTCAATACATTTCTGAATTTTTTCTGCGTCAAAAGCATGGTCGCGGCAAAAACTATCTAAAACCTTGTTATAAAGTTTTTCATCGTTAGCAAAATAATCCAAGGCAGTCGGTTTAAAAAGCGAAGTTTTATCTGTTTCATCTTTTATTTCTTTTACGGACGCAAAAGATTCTGCGCGGCAGATTTTTTCAGGCGGCAGCCACTTTGCCAAAACCTCGTTAAGTTTTAAGGAATCAAGCGGTTTTGATAAAAAGTCACTCATGCCTTCTTCAAGGAACTTTTGCCTTGCGCCGGAAACGGCATTTGCCGTAAGCGCAATAATCGGCATATTTTTAAAGTGTTCGCCGTCAAGCGCACGAATCATTCTCATTGCTTCAATGCCGTCAATTTCCGGCATCATGTGGTCCATAAAGACAATATCGTAGTGCTTTAACTGTACCTTTGAAACAGCTTGAAGTGCGCCGCTTGCACGGTCAACATTAAGTCCGCGCTTTTTTAAAAACCCTTCGGCGACATCAAGATTTATTTCGTTATCATCAACAACTAATACCCACACATTTTCCTGAACAATAAATTGACTGCTATTTTCAATTGTGCGTATTGCCTTTTTATCGCCAACATAAATCGGCATTGTAAATGTAAATATACTTCCGGCTCCATATTTGCTGTTTACAGAAATTGAACCTCGCATCATTTTTGCAAGTTTGTGTGCTATAACAAGTCCAAGACCTGTCCCTGCTATATTTACGTTGTTTTTGGCATCAAGTCTTTGAAAAGAAATAAAAAGCTTTTTACAATCCTCTTTTTTTATACCTATCCCCGTATCCGTAACAATAAACTGAATATATTTTTCATTAAAGACTTTTGTTTCAAATTTTACACGTCCTTCTTTTGTATATTTAACAGCGTTGCTGAGAAGATTTGTTAAAATTTGACGGATGCGTGTTTCGTCGCCCCAAAGACATTCCGGAATATTTTCGTCTATTACGCTTTCAAATTCGATGCTTTTGTTTTGAGCAAGAAATGAAAACATAGACACAATATTATCAAGCAACGCAAATATATTGTAATTGACGGGAACAATATCAAGCTTACCTGCTTCCATTTTTGAAAAGTCAAGTATGTCATCGATTATTTGCAGGAGCGAGCCTGACATTTTTCGGATATTGCTTAAATATCTTTTTTGCTGTTCATCAAGGTTTTCTGTTGTTATAAGGTCGCTCATACCGATTATAGCGTTCATTGGGGTGCGTATTTCATGGCTCATTGTTGCAAGAAATGTTGACTTTGTTTCTGCAGCCTTTGTCGCTTCAAGAACAGTTGCCTGAAGTTCTATAGTGCTTTCTTGAATTTTTCTGTTTAAAGTTTCATTAACCGTGCTCAACTCTTTCGCAAATTCCTTGTATTCAGCCAAAATTGAGGACATTTGTATGACGTTATTAAAAAGCATAAAAGCTACAAAAAATCCAAGCATATACCAGTATGAAGTAGCAATGATAAATAATGTTATTCCGACAAAAGTAATTAAAACGCTCCATATATTCCTTAAAGGTTGCTGTTTTTTAATAATATCTCTTATAAAAATATAAATTGCTCCGGCGGCACATAAAAAAATTATTACGGCAGACTGAAAAGGACGCATTAAAGTTACCGAATATATTGGCGCAAAAAGCCAAAAAACGGATACAACAGCAATAGTAAAATGAAGTATTACAGATGCCTCTCTTGTTTTTATGTTTTTTCGGATAATTGAACCCATGCTAAAAAATGCTCCGAGAAAAGTAGTAAGATATTCCAGTCGCAAAATAAACGTGCCGATATTAAGATTTGCTGACTGCATTACATCATAAAGCGAACCTTCACCCATTGTTGTAACAGAAAAAAACGCGGCGGTCATTGAGAAGGCTGCACCATATAAATAACCTTTGTGCGTTCGCGAAACCAAATATGAGGACATAAGCATTATTGCCGAAAATACGGCAAAGCCCGTCAAGATTCCATTGAAAGCAACGCTACCCTTTCTCATTTCACTGATATTTGTATAATGGGCAATATAAAATTCGCCTGTAAAACCCGGATAAGCATG
>JAISHX010000148.1 GCA_031262335.1 Clostridiales bacterium | reverse complement strand
CCAATTCATTCATATATGCCATGTCATTTATATCAATCAAATTGTCATAACAGCCTTCCCAAGCACCGACAGGTTTCGCGTAGTTGACAAAAACATTCAATCCTTTTGCATTAAAAAATTCCACAAATTTAATGAATTCATCAGAATGAAGCCGTTCTTTTGTTACAACTATTTGGATATAAAGCGGCAAACCAATTTTCAAGCACTCGTCAATGCCACGCATAGCACGCGCATGCGCCCCCGGCATACGTCTGAAATCATCATGTTCCTCGGCGTTTAAGCTATCTAAACTCAACTGAATACGGTCTATACCTATATCTTTCAGGTGAGCCGCCTTTTCTTCCAAGTACCACCCGTTAGAGTCACAATTTATATAAAACTTCTGCGGATTTATTGCCGAAACAATTTCATCTAAATCCGGAAATATCAATGGTTCTCCTCCCGTAATAACAAAACGGGCAAGTCCTAAAATATCCGCTTGTTTCGCAAGTTCCGCAACATCTGCAGGTTTCATTCTGCGTACATCGCGCTTTTTCTGAAATCTTTCAATAGAACAATGCTGGCATTTCATATTACACATATAATTATACTGTAACTGGATTATAACAATACTCTCACCATTTTTGTATCTTTCGGCAAATTTCTGCGTCTTTTCATAGACTAACGGTTTTTTATCTTTCAAATAATTACGATTTAATTGTTCTGTATTACTCAAAACTTGCCCGCTCAAATGTAGTCACACCCTTAATTTTTTAAACAGCCGATTATTTCAAGCAGTTCATCTTCTTGCAAAAACGGAAAAGGATTTTCGAGCGGTGCCGAAACACGCTGACCGTTTTTGTCAACATAGGATATACATTTCGGAATTTCGTCAAATGACATATCTCCCGCAATTTCGCAAATTACCGCTCCGTTTATCGACATAACTTCACGTACTATACTAATAATTTCATTATCAGAATTTATACAAAAATAAGGAATGTTATATGCGCAGGCAATCTTTTTCAAATCCGGCATAGACACTCCGCTGTTTTTATCACTGCCGACATGTCTTCCGTCAAAATTTCTGTCTTGCATAGTTGCTATAGCGGCATAGCCTCGATTGCTGAAAATAAACATTTTGGCGGGAATTTTATACGATACAATTGTTTGAAGTTCCTGCAAATTAAGCTGAAAACTACCGTCGCCTTCCAGCATAATAACACGTTGCTTGTTAGATGCGTAATATGCGCCGATAACAGAAGGTAGTGCAAATCCCATCGAACCGAACCCCATTGATGATATGCACCGCTGCCCTGCTTTGTGTTTGAAAGCAATATGACCCGCCGTATTGCACCTGCTTGTTGAAGATATTACAACACAATCGTTATTTGTACAATTTTGCGAAATTTCAAGTGCCGCTTTATATAAATCAACATTTTTTTCACAAACTTGTTTTTCTTTCCAAATAGGAAAATTTTCTTTCACCTTTAAGCAATTGTCAGTCCAGCGCGCGAATTTATCAGTATTTATTTTACTTGCAAAATTACGAATTTCAGTAATAAAATCCTTTACATCCGCATTTATTATAGTTGTATTAGGTATTTTGAATTTGCTTAGTTCTTTAAAGTCTATATCTATAATAATTTTTTTGGCTGATTTTGCAAAGTTGTTTTCATTAAATGCTGTAATCATATTGTCGAGCCGACTTCCTAAAACAATCAATAAATCACACGACTGCAAAATTAAGTTAGAATAACGCGGTGCCTGAAGTCCCGGACTGCCGAAAAATAGTTTGTCCTCATAGTCAAACAAAGATAACGCTCTCCAAGTAGTAAGAACGGGAATTTTTAATTCATTTGCGAGATTTATAAAATCTTTTTCTGACTTTGACGCTAAAATTCCGTGTCCGACAAGAAACAGCGGTCTTTCGGCGGATTTTAATAAATCTGCTGTATTGCTGATTGCTGTCAATATTTCATCAGAATTAAATTCAGTTCGCTCTTTAAAATGTTCCAACAACCTCTCATCAACCATTGCTGATTGAACATCCAAAGGAATATCAACCCAAACAGGACCTTTCCTGTCATGCGTAGCTATATAAACGGCTTTTTCAATTTCATACAAAACGCGGGTTTCATCGGTAACGCAAACCGCATATTTAGTAATCGGTTTTGCCATAGCGAGAATATCATTTTCCTGTGCTCCAAACTGGCGTACTCCGCGCTTATCGGCAAAGTCACCGCGCTTAACCTGTCCTGAAATAAACAATACCGGAGATGAATCCATATACGCCGCCGCTGCTCCCGTCAGTGCATTTGTTCCGCCGGGTCCTGTAGTTACAAGGCAAACACCTAACCGCTCATCGTACATAGAGTATGCTTGAGCCGCAATTGCAGCTGACTGTTCGTGATGGCAACAAACATAGTTGATACCGCTTCTGCCGAGTGAATCAATCAGATACATAGCCCCGCCGCCCGTCAGCATAAATACGTCAGAAACGCCGATATTCTTTAAATATTCAAAAATCAAATCCGCGCATTGGCGCAATTTATAAATCCCCTTTCATACAAAATATAGTCTTTTTTGACGATGCAATGTTTAAGCCTGCATGGAACTAACCCATTCTGATAAATTTTTAACAGCCTGCGGAAACGAAACATATGGCTTATAACCTGTTTCGGCAGCAAATGCCGAAATGTCGTACCAATCAAAGTTGAATCTCAAACCATCGTCAGGACGTTCACCTATCAGCAATTTTGTATCTACGCCCAAGACGTTTCTTGCTTCATACAGATAATCTTTCATTATTTTAGGGTTTCCGCCGCCGATATAATACTCTTTGCGTGAAACATTGTTTTTACCTGCAAGATACAATCCAAGAGTAATATTTTACACAGCGGTAATATCATAAGGTTGTTCAGCCGAACCAAACGACGGCGAGTTTCCGTCCAACATTCCTTTTACGGCATATGCCATCATTTGATTTAAATTATTATATTTGCCGATTGGATGAAAAAATGTACACCATAAGAAATCTATACCTATTTTTGAGGCTAATTTTTCTGCCATGCGGTGTGCGTAAACTTTGCTTAAAATATAAAAGTCGGCTGAATTAAAATTATCTCTGGAAATTACTTGTTCATAAAAATTTTCATAAACAGTACCAACAGCAACTAATTTCTTACAGCCAATTCTTTTGGCGGTTGATACTGCCTCAAGAGTGTTCCGTGCGTTTTCTGACTGGATTGTTTCATTCGCCCTTTCTTTTCCGGTTGCGCCTTCCCAAGCGAGATGATAAAAAACATCAGCTTTCTCAAAATCAAAATTAAGATTTGCATAATCATTCATTGAACATTCAACAATATGAGTTTCTTTTGGCAAACGATGTATGTTAGGACTGTTTTTTCTGCAAAGTGCATACACAGAAACACCGTTTTTAATAAGTTCCTGACAAAGGTGCGTACCTACAAACCCTGTCGCTCCTGAAATAATCGCTTTATTCATCTAATACCTGCCTACTTATTATACAGTATTATTGTTTTATAAAATCTATTATCGCATTTTGAGTTTTTTCTATAAACCGACCGATACTTCTATATTTCGTCTTATAAAAATCTTTCGTTTGACTTTCAAACATTCTAACATCAAAATTTGTGTCAGATATATTTTTAACCTCAGATTCATCAATTATTCCTATTATGGGCGGTTTATATGTATGAGTATTAGGCATAGTACTTTCAAGATAATCTGATTTTATCAAAAATGTAGGGCAACCGCACAAAGCTGCTTCTCCGCAAATTGCAGAAATTTCATAACATATTAAAAATTTAGATTTCCTAAATATATCTGCCAATTGTGTTTTTGTCAGGTTAGTATCTTGACCTAAAAAAATTCCATTCTCCAATACAGTTTTCTCGATATGATTACCATTTTGAAGTAAATATTTTTTGGCGTATATACAATATCCGTTTCGATTTTTATCGGTCAAAGCATCATAATAAAAAATATCATGTTCAATATGATCAAATATCAACGGTTCCGAATCTTTATCCTTGATTTTAAACATATCAATCCAGTGGAATAATAACTCATCCCCACTGTAAGGTGCCCATCCTTCACCTTTTTTTAGATGGAACAAAAGCCAACGAACAACTACAGGCGCGTCATAGGGGTTAGAGTTATAATACAGAAAATTTTCATTATGCACAGCAATCGGAAAACGTCCCGTTTCTTTATGACGTTTGATTATTTCCGGTGTAAGTAAAGGTGTTTTTAGTTTTGGTGACGGTGTATCTGTCACATATGCTTCCCAACCTAAATTATTTAATATGTTACACAGATAGTGCATAGCGCGTGTACCTGCAGATTTATTGGTCCATTCGGGGCAAACAATGTAGTAAGGCGAACATGGTATGTGTGAAATTGCTGCCGGAGGGCGGAAGTCGTCACCGTCCCAGTGTCCTTTTTCATTGAGAGGTCTTAAGGCGTCTGCTCTCAATTTATCCAAAGCTATGTCTATTTGTTTTTTAAGTTCCAACTCTGTCGCCACTTCACGAGCTTTTTTGTACATTTTCAAAGCGTCGCGTAAAATTCCTTTATTTTCATATAAAAACGCGTAATTGCATAAAAGGTCACAATCATCAGGAAACAGTTTTAACCCGACATCAAGTGTCTGATGCGCGAGTGCCGACTGACCGGAACGAATTGCATATACGGATTTTGCTTTAATATATTCCAATTTGTCTGCATTGTGTTTGTTTTTCTCTAAAATAATCCGTGCGTACGAGTAATTTTCATCTTCTATTGCCTGATAAACAGAATAAATATAATTCATAAATAACTCCAAAATAATAAATTTATAAATATTTTTTATACATTTTGTGTACTTCTAATAGGACTGTCTTTTCTGCAAAGTGCATATACAGAAACACCGTTTTTAATAAGTTCCTGACAGAGGTGCGTATCTACAAACCCTGTCGCTCCTGAAAGAATCGCTTTGTTCATCTATTACCTGCCTACTTATTTATACAATATTATTGCTTTATAAAATCTATTATCGCATCTTGAGTTTTTTCTATAAACCGACCAACACTTTTATATTTCTTCTTATACCAATCTTTCATTTGACTTTCAAACATTCTAAAATCAAAATTTGTGTCAGATATATTTTTAACCTCAGATTCATCAATTATTCCCAATATGTATGATTTATACATATTATCTTCAAACATATTAGATATTGCACTTTCAAGATAATCCGATTTTATCAAGAACGTAGGGCAACCACACAAAGCTGCTTCTTCGCAAATTGCGGAAATTTCATAACATATTAAAAATTTAGATTTCCTCAATATATCTGATAATTGTGCTTTTGTCATATTGATTTTTTGACCTAAAAAAGTTCCATTCTCAAATACAGTTTTTTCTATATCATTTTCATCATTTTCAAGCAAATATTTATATGCGTATATACAATATCCGTTTCGATTTTTATCGGTCAAAGCATCATAATAAAAAATATCATGTTCCATATTATCAAATATCAACGGTTCCGAATCTGTATCCTTAATTTTATACGTATCAACCCAGTGGAATAATAACTCATCCCCAGTGTAAGGTGCCCATCCTTCACCTTTTTTTGGGTGGAACAAAAGCCAACGAACAACCACAGGCGCGTCATAGGGATTAGAGTTAGATCCTGTAAAACTTTCATTATACACAGCAATCGGAAAACGTCCCGTTTTTTTATGGCGTTGGATTATTTCCGGTGTAAGTAAAGGCGTATTTAGTTTTGGTGACGGTGTATCTGTCACATATGCTTCCCAGCCTAAATTATTTAATATGTTGCACAGAAAGTGCATAGCTCGTACACCTGCGGACTTACTAGTCCATGCGGGGCAAACAATGTAATAAGGTGAAGACGGTATGCATGAAATTGTTGCCGGAGGGCGGAAGTCGTCGTCGTACCAGCGTCCTTTTTCATTTAGAGGTCTTAACGCGTCTACTCTCAATTTATCCAAAATTATATCTACTTGTTTTTTAAGTTCCAATTCTGTTGCCGCTTCACGAGCTTTTTTGTACGTTATGAAGGCGTCACATAAAAATCTTTTATTTTCATATAAAAACGCATAATTGCATAAAAGGTCAAAATCATCAGGAAACATTTTTAACCCGACATCAAGTGTTTCCTGCGCGAGTTCCAACTGACCGGAACTAATTGCATATTCAGATTTTGCTTTAATATATTCCAATTTGTCTGCATTCTGTTTATTTTTCTCTAAAATGTTCCCTGCGAACGGGTAATTTTCATCTTCTATCGCCTGATAAACAGAATAAATATAATTCATAAATAACTCCAAAATAATAAATTTATAAATATTTTTTATACATTTTGTGTATTTCCAACAAATCAGTCGGGCATTCTTTGTGCCACTTCAAAAAACCTTCGTCTTTTTCTGTTTTACCTGCGTTGGAAACAATAAATTCGACCGGAAGTCTGCAATTATAAAGGAATGAAATATGATGTCCTCTAATATCTTTATTTGGGATAATCAATTCCTCAATCTGAATTGGATTTCGGTCAAAATCAACTTTTGTCCCTATTTCACGCAACGCGGTTTTTTGCAGTCTGTCTGCGAGTGTTTCCTGAAAGCGGACAATGCCCCCAGGTACATGCCAACCGGTGCCGCTGTGTTCGTCGTCACGCCAAGCCAGAAGAGTATTACCGCTGCCGTCTTTTATCAGCAAATCGACATTTACAAGCGGCGTTGTGCGACTTATGAATTGAAACAGCTCTTCCGGCAAACCTTTGCGCTTGTCATGCACTTGACTGTCAATTATTTGTATTGCTTCTAATACTGTCAATTTTAGCCCCTAACAAATAACATTATAAAAGTTTAATGAACTTTAAATAATCTCTTTGCCCCTTTGATTTTATTTTTATTTCTGAAATTACTTAACTCGCACGCTTCTTCATATCGCGTTCAGAATAATCTCTGCCATAAAATCAAGCATAGGTGTTTCAATCAGCGGAAAAATACCTATCCAAAAGGTTTCTTCCATAGTTTTTTCAGTATTTTCAAGACTGCCGACTACGCGATATCCTGTTTTTAACTGCCGCATAGAATCAAAGCAAGGATGTTTTATAATATTGCCGGCAAATAGCACTCTTGTTTGTACATGATTACTTTCAAGCGCGTGTACTATTCTGTTTCTCAAAACATCATTTCTTGCGGTTATCACAAAACCGAACCAGCTCGGCACAGAACTATCTTCCCATTTGGGTAGAATAAGTTTATCTTCCGCCAAAATCAGTTTTTTATACAAATAATCAAAATTGCTTCGTCGTTTGGCAATGAAATCTTCCAATTTATCCATTTGCGCCGCGCCGATTGCCGCCTGCATGTCAGTCATTTTAAGATTATACCCGAAGTGCGAATATACATACTTATGGTCATATCCCTGCGGCAGTTCCCCGTATTGACCGGAATACCGTTTCCCGCAGAAATTGTCCGTTCCGCCGGGGCAACAGCAGTCACGCCCCCAATCACGGAGCGATACCATTATTTTGTACAATTTCGGATTATTTGTGTAAAATGCTCCGCCTTCGCCGGTTGTTATATGGTGAGCCGGATAGAAACTGGAAGTGCCTATGTCACCGACAGTACCTGTGCGTTTATACTCACCGTCCATGTTGTACAAGGCGCCAAGAGCATCGCAATTATCTTCAATCAGCCAGAGATTGTTACTGTCACAAAACTCTTTAACCGCTTTCAAATTGAACGGATTGCCGAGAGTGTGTGCGACAAATACAGCTTTTGTCTTTTCTGACAAAGCCTCTTCAAGCCGTGAAACGTCAATATTGTATGTTCCAAGTTCTATGTCAACGAATACAGGCACAGCGCCGTACTGAATAATCGGAGCGATTGTTGTTGAGAAACCTGCCGCGACTGTAATAACTTCGTCACCGCGCTTAACTCGTCTGTCACCGAGTTCTTCCACAGTCAAAGCGGCAACCGCTATAAGATTCGCGGAAGAGCCTGAATTAACCAATCCGACGTGTTTTATATTTAAAAACTTTTTCAGTTTATCTTCAAATAAATTTGCATAATCTTTGGTGGTCAGCCAAAAGTTCAGCGCACTGTCTACAAGGTTGACCATTTCATTATGGTCATAGACTCTGCCCGCACATTTTATATGGTCACCCATATGCCATTTTTTCGCGTTTGTATCATATCTGTCAAAGTATTCTTTTACATTTGACAGTATCGCTTTGCGAGCGTCCTGCTCGTTCATATCCTCAAACAATGCAACCTCCGCATTATCGCTCTGAAACAAACGTCCAAGAATCGTCTTTTTTTGAAATTATTGTCGGCTCTATAGGCCAGTCTATCGAAAACATCGGGTCTTTCCAATTGTATCCAACTTCAACATTCGGTGCATACACTTGTGTAGAAAAATATAGTGCCTGAGCGTTATCAGTTAATGTGATATATCCGTGTGCACACCCTTTCGGAATGTACAATGATTTCCCATTTTGTTCGGAAAGAATTTGCCCTACATATTTTCCATAAGTTAGCGAATCTTTACGCACGTCAACACAAACGTCGTAAATTTCGCCGTTTGTACATGTTATAAGTTTATCTTCCGCAAATCCTGCTACTTGGGAATGAAGTCCTCTCAGAACTCCTTTTACAGTATTGCGCGACAAATTGTATTGAACAAAGTCCGCGTTTATTCCCGCATTTTTCAGTTCTGCTATATCGGCAACACGTGAAAAATAGCCGCGTTCATCACCGCCGATTGCGCGTTCGATAATATATGCGCCTTCAATTATTGTTTTGTTTATATTCATTTTAACTGCCTTTCAAATTTATAAAAATCTAAGCGGTCTATGATATTTATAAATTATTTCTATTTAGTCATTACTCCTGATTGCGGTCACAGTCTGAAATACTCTTTTATCTGCGATTCGGTAATATCAATTCCCGCAAGATTCGCTTTTTCCCATTCGACTGTTTTTTGCACCGCTGTTTTTATATCCCATTTTGGAGAAAAATCCAGTTCTGATTTAATTTTTGAATTATCCAGTTTCAGAAATCCGGCTTCGCGTACACCTTTTTCGGCGGTTTTTTCCCAACTTACGCCTCCCCAAGCATTACAAAAAAGGTCAGTAAGTTCACCCGTAGTGACGCAACTGTCGTCATTTGGACCGACATTGAAATTGTCGGAAACGCCGCTTGATGTAATCAATAAATACGCGAACAGCGGCTCAAGCACGTGCTGATACGGACGCACGGAGTTTGGATTACGCAAAACTATAGTTTCGCCGTTTACTGCCGCACGCACACAGTCAGGGATAATTCTGTCTTTTGATGTGTCGCCGCCGCCTATTACGTTTCCGGCGCGGGCTGTTGACACGCTGATACATTTTGATTTCAAAAATGAACGGTAATAACTGGCGGTCACTAATTCAGAACACGATTTTGAATTGCTGTACGGTTCAAAACCATTCAACCTGTCAATTTCACGATAACCCCAAATATTATCATCCGTTTCCTCATATACTTTGTCGGTTGTGAC
>JAISHX010000102.1 GCA_031262335.1 Clostridiales bacterium | reverse complement strand
CAAAACAAGTATAACTATGTTCTGGGATAAATGTTATTTTTTCAAACATAAGGAAGGAGAACCTTTTTCATGAACAAATCGGAATTTGTTTCAGCTGTTGCCGCCAACGCTGAGGTAAGCAAAAAGGACGCCGAAAAAGTCATTAAGGCGTTTGAAGATGTAATCATTGAGGAACTTAAAAAAGGCGGAAAAGTACAGCTTGTCGGATTTGGTAATTTTGATGTTACCGAACGCGCAGAACGTCAGGGAAGAAACCCGCAGACAAAAGAACCGATTACAATTCCGGCATCTAAATCGCCGCGCTTTAAAGTTGGCAAGTCCTTCAAAGATGCAATTAACGGAGTTGAGTCGGCTAAGTCGGAATAATTGTCAAAAGCCTGCTGCTTTTGAGCAGGCGGACATCTCTGTAAGGAGAAACAATGAGGTTAGATAAGTATCTCAAAACTTCGCGTATAATAAAAAGGCGAACAGTCGCAAACGATGCGGCAGATGCCGGCAGAGTTACGTTAAACGGCAAAGTCGCAAAAGCCGGAGCCGAAGTCAAAATCGGTGATGTAATAGAAATACGTTTTGGCGCAAGCACAACGAAAGCGGAAATTTTGTCCGTTGCCGAGAACGTCCGCAAGGATGACGCTGCGGCAATGTACAAAATTCTATCGTAAATCATCGGCATAATAAAAAGCACAAAAGTTCCTTTCTCTAAAGAGAGGGACTTTTTTAGTGGGAATGTTTTACTCATAAAGCTTATTCAAACATAGTAGAATATAAAAATATTGTTTGGGAGTGTTTTTCTTGACGGAAATAAAAAGCCAAAAGCCTTACGACCATAAACTCATATTAGACAGGCGCGAAAAACTTTCAATGACAGGAATAAAAGAAGTTGTTTCTTTTGATGAAAATTCTGTTGCCGCCGCAACTGACAAGGAAACAATAATAATAAAAGGTGAAAACCTTAAAGTCGGAGCAATTAACGTTACAAGCGGTCTGCTTGAAGTTGAGGGGTTTATACATAGCATTGCTTATGATGCGTCAAGAGGTATCTGGGGTAAGGGAATAGTGAAAAAAATATTTAAATAAGCCGGTGATTATATGATTATTTCAATGGGCAGTCAGGCGGCGGTGTTTCTCACCGCCGCCGGAGCAGGTTTCATTGCGGGTATAATATTCGATATATTCAGAATAATAAGAAAAGTTCTGCCTTCACCCGCTGTAATTACGTATTTGCAGGACACGCTGTTTTTTGCCGTTTCTGCGATAATAACATTTTACATAATGCTTAATAAAAACTTTGGTGAAATAAGACCTTTTGTTATTGCGGGGTGCTTTTTGGGAGCTGTTATATATTTTGCGTCTTTGAGTATTCTTGTCATGAAGGCATCGGACGCAATTATCTCTTTTATTAAAAAATTGGCTATGCTTATTGTCAGGCTTGTAACAGCCCCTTTGCGGTTGTTAATTAGGTTGCTTAAAAAACCGTTGGGCATATTTGAGAAAAAGTCAAAAAAACTCTTGCGTAAATTTGCAAACTGGCTTAAAATAAAGGGCAGAAACATTAAAAAAGAAATAAAAATAATTACAAAAAAGGTGTAATTACATGAAAGTACCAAAAAAAATATTTATTCCCGTGCTTATTTCCGTAATAGCTGTCACAGCCGTGCTTTATAATAAAACCAGAATAGAAAATATAATTAAAAAACACAACGAGTTGACAAAAATCCGTCAGGAATTTGCCGCCGAGGAACAACGTACCACACGCCTTGAAGCTGAAAAGGAACAAACGATTTCTGAAGAATATATAAAAAAAATAGCAAAAGAACGGCTCCGTTTGGTTGAAGATGGGGAGATAGTTTTTGAGCCTAAATAACAAACACAGACAATTCCTCTTTGATTTCGTATTATGAAATAAGAGAATTTATTCATGAGAATTGTTTTATCGAGGGAGGAATTACCGTGAGTGCAAGTGATATAAAAAATATTGCGTTTGATGTTGCCGGAAAAGTAATAAAATCTTCAGGTGAATTTGCAAAAACAGCAAAATTAAAACTTCAGGTTTCAACAGAAGAACAGCGTCTTAATGCCTTGTATATGGAAATCGGCAAAAAAGTAAAAGAAATTTATGATTACGGCGGTAGTTTGGGTTCGGTTTTTGATGAAAAATACAGAGAAATTTCAATAATAACAAATAAAATTAATGAACTTAAAGAACGCGTTAATACAATAAAAGGTGTGCGTGATTGTCCGTTTTGCGGAGCAAGCGTACCAAAAGAATCGGGATATTGTCCTAAATGCGGCAAAAGTACCACGACGGTAGATTTTTCAAATCAGGCACTTTTTACTCCGACAGAGGACGTTCCTCCGCCGATACCGGAACAATCCCCTATTCCGGAAACAAGCACAAACGGACAAGAGTTTGTGACGTGCCGCTCCTGCGGCAAGCAAAGCCCCAAGGGCGATAAATTTTGTTTATCTTGCGGTCGATGGCTGTAAACCATAGTCAGCTAACTCACTATATTTCTGAAAATAACGAAAAGTGGAGAGCGAAGATGAATCTGCGTTTTCCACTTTGTTTAACAAAAGGAGAAATCTTATGCTTTGTGAAAATTGCAACAAACGTGTTGCCGAAGTAATAATACGGCAATCTGTTTCCGGCGGCGCAACAACGGAAACTTTTCTTTGCTCGGAGTGTGCAATGCAGCAAATGGGCGGTGCACCGATTGAGTTTATTGTTAAAAATTTTATGAATTCGATAATGGGTGCAGGCAGCGAACTGTTTGGTAATACGCCTCAAAGTTCTCTTGTCATCGAAAACAAAGAATGTCCGGTATGCGGTCTTAGTTATGAGGGTTTTAAGGCGACAGGCAGATTAGGTTGCGCAAACTGTTATGATGCTTTTAGGATACAGCTTATTCCTGTTATGAAAAGTGTTCATGGCGCGGCAGAACACATCGGTAAATTTCCCAAAAGAGGTGCGGCAGGACTTTCGCGGATGCGTGAAGTTGAACAACTTAAAGTAAAACTAAAAAACCTGATTGAGCAGGAAGAATTTGAAGAGGCGGCGCGTGTGCGTGACAAAATAAAGGAGCTGTCTGTTTAATGGAAAAATGGTATGAAAAAAAAACATCCGATTCAGGTGTTATAATTTCAACAAGAATACGGCTCGCCAGAAATATTAAAAATCGCCCGTTTCCGGGACGATTAAATGAAAAAGGCGCATTGTCAATACTGAATCAGCTTAAAGACGCAATCGCGCCGGAAGAAGCTCTTATTTTTGAGGAAATGACAGATAAAAGCAAAGATTATTTGCATGAGATGGTGGAACGTCATCTTATAAGTCCTGAATTTGCTCTCAAAACAGGTATGAGAGGAATTGCCGCACTTGAAGATGAATCAGTATGTATAATGCTTAATGAAGAGGACCATGTGCGTATTCAGGCAGTTTGTTCGGGTGACGACATCGAACAGGCATATGTCGCCGCATCACAGGCTGATGATTTAATTGAAAATAGTGTTGATTATGCGTTTGACGCAAAATTCGGGTACTTAACTTCGTGTCCTACAAATGCCGGAACGGGTATGAGGGCAAGTTTTATGTTGCATTTGCCCGCACTTGCCCAAACAGGCGGAATTGCGCAAATTATTCAAGCAGCCGGTAAATTCGGAATGGCTTTGCGTGGTATGCACGGCGAGGGCAGTGACCCTCTTGGCTGTATTTTTCAACTTTCAAATCAAGCAACATTAGGAAAGTCTGAAAATGTGATAATAGCGGCAACAAAGAGTCTTGCACACGAAATTACAGAGCAAGAAATGAATCTTAAAGAAAAAATTATGCGTGATGCCAGCATCGTTATAACTGATAAAGTTTACCGTTCATACGGAATACTTGCAAATTGCCGTACAATAAAACTTAATGAGGCTATGGCTCTGCTTTCAAATGTCCGCATGGGTTATATATGGAATATTTTAGATTTGCCGCATCCCAAAGCAAACCTTTATTTTATTATGATGGAAATTCAGCACGGGAGTATTATAAAACGCGCGGGAAGGCACGTTGAAGAAAAAGAAGAAGATTGTCTACGTGCTGATTTTGTACGGGAAATGTTTAATGTGTAACAAAATCGCCAATGATTACAGTATAAACTTGCAACTCCTTGAGGAGGAAATATATGTCAATAAAATTTACGGCAAAAGCACAGGAATCTCTTAACAACGCAAAAGAAGCGGCAGAGCGGCTCGGTCACAATTATGTCGGCACGGAGCATCTTCTTCTTGGGCTTATTGCTGCAAAAGACAGTGTTGCGTCACGCGCTCTTTCAAACCACGGGCTTAGAGAGGCAGAAGTAGAACAAAGAATGGCAGAAATGCTTTCACCGTCAGAAGATGAAAAAGGCAGTAATCTTTTGGAACCGGTTGATTATACGCCTCGTGCAAAACGTGTAATTGAACGTTCGGCAATCGAAGCAAACTCGCTTGGTGCGGGGTATATAGGCACAGAACACTTGCTGCTTGCGTTACTGCGTGAACAAAATCATGTTGCAGGACAAATTCTCGCATCTTTTAGTGTAGACGCAAACCGTATTGTTGAAGAGCTTATGTCACTTTTGGGTGAGGACAAGCCTGCCGGCGGATTTGGCTCTTTTGGAGTTCCATTCAATAATTTTGGCGGCGGACCTATACAGCCTCAGCAGCCGAAAAAAGTAAAGCGCGGCAGCCAAACGCCTGTATTAGACCAATTTAGCCGTGATTTTACTCAACTGGCGGAAGAAGA
>JAISHX010000034.1 GCA_031262335.1 Clostridiales bacterium | reverse complement strand
TGCCTGTCGGGTCAATGTGATAGTTTTCTTTTATAATCAGTTCCGAAATCGGTACAATCTCGTATCCTTTTCCTTTAAGTCCTTTTATTATCTTGTCAAGAGCAGCAGGAGTATAGTCTGCGTCATTGTGAAAAAGCACAATCGAGCCGTTGCCAAGGTTTTTATTATTAAGCACACGGTCAACTTCATGTTCCACGCCGTAGTTTTTCCAGTCAAGACTGTCAACGTCCCATTGAACAGGATAATAACCGCACTGTTCCGCCGCTTCAATAACTGTATTGTTATATTCACCAAACGGCGGTCGATACAAATTCATGTCTATTCCAAGCAGATTTTTAACTTTTTCATGCGCTTTCATAATTTC
This sequence comes from Clostridiales bacterium, assembly GCA_031262335.1. Taxonomy (GTDB): domain Bacteria; phylum Bacillota; class Clostridia; order Lachnospirales; family WRAX01; genus JAISHX01. The sequence goes on along the minus strand of JAISHX010000034.1, from coordinate 8,216 downwards.
AGATTTATTTTGTTCAAGTGTAAGTGACGCGCCATGCGGGTGGGTTGCACTATGGTTGCCAATGTCATGACCGGCAGCATGAATTTTTTTGACTTCTTCCGGATATTTCTCGACCCAATAACCGCAAAGAAAAAATGTGCTCTTTACTCCGTTATCGGATAAAATCTTCAGTAGTGTATCAGTATCATCTGCTCCCCATGCCGCATCAAAAGAGATTGCGACTTTTTTTTGGTCAGTTTTAACACTATAAATCGGAAGTTTTCTGTCCGCCGCCGCAATCGAAAAAACTGCGCGTACAGACGGCGCAGATATATATGCCGTTACAGCGGCAAGCAGCACACCTGCTGTAATTTTTATTGCTTTCTCTCTTTTGCCGAAAAGCTCTTTTGCCTTGTTAAAAAGATTTCTGTAATTCATTATGTACTACCTCCCTTTCATAGAACAGTTTATTCAAAAAAAAGAGAAACATGTCTTTATTAAAATTTAGGACAAGCAGAGCTTTTTTTCTTTACGCATAAATTTTTCCCACGTTAGTGAATAATTTCCTTACTGGGAGGTGATAATACTTACCGGAGGTGTTATAACACACATGAATGAACCAGAAAAAAAAGAGCGCAAAAAAACCGGTTTCTATATCGCGCTCTACTCATGCGTTGGTGTTATACTTGTAGCGGCGGCTGTAATCGGGTATAACAATTTCGCAAACACAGGAATGACTGATTCTTCTTCAAGAACACCGGGCGGAATTGCCTCATTAACGACTTTGCCTCCTATGGGTGACGTTGCGGACGTTGATACGCGTTCCGACGAAAGTTATGAAGAAGCACGCAGAACTCAGCCACCGGCTACAGCAGAGCCAACTGCTCCGGCAGGAACGCCTGCCCCAACACAGACGGCGGCTCCGGAAACGCCCGTAACACAGACGGTTATTCCGGAGGACGAGCCGACTGACACGACTGCCGAAACTTCAGAAAACGAACCAGAAAGCGAACAGGAAACTTCTCAGACAGAAGAAGACACCCCCCCTCTTGTTCTTAATTCATTTGTTCCGTTTGACGAAGGCGCGGTTATGTTGTGGCCCGTTCAGGGAGAAATTGCTCTTGACTACAGCGCAGACCATGTTATTTATGACCCGACTCTCGACCAATACCGTACCACCGATAGTATAAGTATTGCATCAGTATACGGTGAGCCTGTTGCCGCGGCGTACGGCGGCGTTGTTGACAGTGTATATCAAACGAGAGAAGACGGCATTTGTGTTTCTACAGACCTTGGAAACGGCTGGCGCGCTACATACAGCCAGCTTAGGGGCGACCTTGCAGTCGAACCCGGCGATGTAGTGCAAATGGGAGATTTAATCGGTTATGTAAACCTGCCGTCAATTTATACTGCTCTTTTGGGCGAGCATATAGGGTTTGAACTTACACGCAACGATGCACCCGTTGACCCTACAACGTATCTTGCAGCAAAATAACATTCGGCGCGGAGTATTAACTCCGCGTTCTTTTTTTGATTAAAAAAATATTGACAATTGTTTTCGATTTTGGTAAACTATGAAAGTAAAAGTTTGAATCTCAATCTGCGCAGATGAATTTGGTTGCTCTTTCAAAAATTACCTTGAGGAGGAATGACTTATATGAAAAAGCGATTCATTACCCCACTGATTGCGTGTGCATTATTTTTGTCTCTTGGCTTTACATCAACATTCGGAATTGAGCCATCAACATTTTCAACGAATTATATCAACGAGCTTGCTGATAGTAACTCAACAATCATTGGCAACTATAAGCATTATTCTGAGTTTGCTGTCAACGATAACGAAATACGGCTCTATACTGAAACTACACTATCGGCAGAAGATGCTATCGAAGCTTTTCCAAATGCTTATGAGCTGGTGAGTTCAGAAGCAGAAATAATGGGTATATGTACCTCTTTAGATGACCCGAAATTTCAGTCGTTTGCGAAAATTTACGCCGGTCTTCTCGAAAACGGTTCAGCTGCTCTTGTTAATGAGTGCCACCAGTTTTCCGCTTTCGTCGACTATTACGAAAATATTGCTAAAAACCAGCGAATTATTGAAGCGCTATCTACTGAAAGCGTCAACATTGAAGAACTAATGCCGACACTCATCTCACCGACTGTTGCATCTGGAGATACAAGCTCAAATGAAGATTAAGAATCTGTTGGATTGTCAAAGGCAAAGATGAAGCAGAAATCAAATTGAAAATCTAATATAATTTAGATTTTTATAAATTTTGAAAGGCAGTGTATATTTATATGGACTCAGAGCAGATACTACCGGAAAAACCTCGTTTTGAACTTTCAGCTTTCGGACTTAAAATGATTGCTATCGGCGCAATGTTTATATGCCACCTTCTTTTATTTGATGGAGTATGGAACAGTTTTACACATATGCAGGATAGCGCACATTTTATCGGTAATATAACATTTCCGATTATGGCTTTTTTTCTTGTTGAAGGTTTTGAAAAAACACACAGCAGAAAAAAATATTTGTTGCGGTTATTTATATTTGCGCTTATATCGCATATCCCTTGGCAATTATTTGTCGATACAGAGATACTCAAATATTCGGCAAGGTTTACAGGAGAAGCACATCTTTCAGGACCGCTGTTAGGGTTTGGAAATCCTGTTGAAAAAATAAACGACGGATTAAGAATACGTTATAGTACAGGACTTTTGACATATAACATTGATATTATTAGACCAATAACAGATGTATTTCCGTTTAATATAATTTATAAAATTACTCAAGGCGAATTGAAACTAAATTTAGGAGTAATTTCATTTATTAACAATTCATTTATCAGTTCAAGTATAATTTTCACACTTTTTTGCGGACTTTCGGCTATTTGCATTATCGACAAATTAAAAAACAAAGCCCTGAAAGTGTTGACAGTTTTTATTTTTTTTCTTTTATCATCCAGTTCGGATTGGGGAACAGCAGGAGTTTTTTCAATTTGCGCGCTGTACGCTGTTCCGCGTGAAAAAAGAAAAAGTAAAGGAGTGCTTATTTTCTTTGCTACAGTTGTGCTTTCGAATTTTGTATTTAGGCAAATTCCTGTGCTTTCAGCAGCGCTCCGATACGGTGGTTTTAGATATGTTTTTTCCGCAATAAGAACCCCTATACTTGATTATATTTCTATTCCACTTATTGTGTTGCCGCTTTTGCGTTCTTATAACGGCAAGCTGGGTAACAGATGTAAATATTTCTTTTATATATTTTATCCGGCGCATTTTATTTTCATTATAATATTGCGGCATTTAGCATATTTTTAAAAAATTTCAAACAAACCCCCCCAATCGCGTCACTGACAATTTTGTCAATGCTGATTGGGGGGGTAATTTAACTTATTACAAATCCATGTTTTCTGTCGCCGTCAAACCCAATACTTTTATAAAACAAGTGTGCATCAGTACGGGTTTGACCACTTAAAAGCACAATTTTGTGGCAATCTTTGCTTTTACCATAATCAATTGCCATTTGCAATACTTTTGTGGCAATGCCTTGCCGACGGAAACGTTCGTCAGTTATTACATTTTCAATATATCCTATCGGACGCCCGTTGTGAGTAATATTCGGAATTATACAAATATAGCACGTTGATATAATTTCGCCTGAATTATCCGCAACAAAATATACGATATCAGAATTTTTAGTATTATTCCACACTTCATCAATTTTCTGACAATCAATTACAGCAAAATCGGAACTTGCGCCGCTCATTTGAGAATATAATTTCATTAAAGAAGGAATATCGTTTTTATTCATTGTACGATATACAATCATAATTACACTCCGCGTCTAACAATATGTGTCAATAAATTATATTACATTTTATCCGGAGCCTGAACGCCGATAAGCGCAAGCGCGGATTTGAGGACGGTTTTTGTAGCCGCCGCAAGCGCAAGTCTTGCTGTTTTGACCGTTTCGTCAGAAGCGAGAATTGTGTTGTCGTGATAAAACTTGTTAAACGCCTGTGCAAGAGAAATTACATAACGGGATATTATAAACGGTTCACAGCGTTCGGCGGCAAGTTTGACTTTTTCTCCAAATTCGCTGAGAAGTTTAACAACAGAATACGCCGCTTGTTCGTCAAGAGGAGAAAAGTCCTCACAAATGCCGTTAAACGCGCCTTTCTCCAAAACACTTGCGGTTCGTGCATGCGTATACTGTGCATAAGGACCTGTTTCACCTTCAAAAGATAGAACTTTATCAAGCGAATACACGGAATCTTTTATGCGTGAGCTGTATAAACTGGAAAAAACTATCGCGCCGACACCAACTTGTTCGGCAACAGATTCTTTGTTTTCAAGAGCAGGGTTTTTTTGTTCAATAACATCGCGAACAATCGAAACAGCCTCGTCAAGAATATCTTCAAGCAAAACAACATTCCCTTCGCGTGACGATAAAGCCCCGTTTTCAAGGCTAAGAAGACCGTAAGGAATATGTTGTAATTTTTTGCTCCAATCATAACCAAGAAGTTCTATAATTTTAAACCATTGTGCAAAATGGAGACTTTGGCGTACATCTGTAACATACAAGGCAAGGTCAAAATTATAAGTCCTGTATCTGTCAAAAGCGGCGGCAATATCGCGTGTCGCATAAACAGAGCCGCCGTCTTTGCGTATAATAATACACGGCTGCATATTATTAAAATCGGAAAGGTCAACAATTTGTGCGCCGTCACTTTCTTTAAGCAAGTGATGTTCGTCAAGAATACGAACAACTTCTTCTGATAAATCATTGTAATATTTTTCACCGCGGAACGTGTCAAATGAAGTTCCGAGGCGTACATATTGTTTTTCATATTCTTTAAGAGTTGTTTCTTTAAAAAGACTCCAAAGTTTTTCGGCTTCGCTGTCGCCTGCTTGAACACTCATCTGCCACGAACGTGCTTCTTCTTCCAGTGTCGGGTCTGACTTCGCTTCTTCATGAAATTTAACATAAAGCCGTTCCATTTCAAGAACACCGTTTTTATTGATTTCTTCTAAAGAACCCCATTTTTTATACGCAACAATAAGTTTGCCGAATTGCGTACCCCAGTCGCCGAGGAAATTCGCACCGACTGTTTTGTACCCCAAAAAGCCGTAAATATTGCGCAAAGATGCTCCGATTATTGTCGAATACAAATGCCCGACATGGAAACGCTTTGCAATATTCGGAGAAGAGTAATCAATCAAAACTGTTTTGCCGTTGCCTTCATCGGATTTTCCGTAATCCGCGCCTTCTTTTAATATTTGTGATATTGTTTGTTTGGAGTAAAAAGCTCCGTCAAGAAAAAAATTAAGGAATGCGCCGGTTGCCTCTGCTTTTTTTATAACAGGAGGAAATTCAGCCGACGCAAGTTCAGCCGCAATTTTTGCGGGATTCTGCCGCATAGTTTTTGCCAATTTAAAGCATGGAAACGAAAAATCTCCGAAAGATTTTTCACGCGGGATTTCTATATCAGAATAAAAATCACATTCAGAATTTGTTAATTTTTGCAGACAATCTGCGATTTCTCTTTTAAAATCCATTATGTATCCTGCCTTCTAAAAGATTAAGACCTTGGGGATGATAATATCCCCAAGGTTTTATTTTATTTTTTACCGCTTATTTCTATCATCAGTATTGCTGCTTTTTCTGCGCGGTTCTTTAAGCCAAACAGGTACTTCAATAGAAGCAAAATCAGGAGGAACAATGGACGGACGATTCCGTTCGGAGCGTTCCGTTTCACGTTCTCTGATAGGCTCTCTTTCTCTTTCACGTTCTCTGACAGGTTCTCTTTCTCTTTCACGTTCGCGGTCATAGCTACTACTTCCGCCATACCGCGGAGGTTCAAATTTAATTGCAACCGGTTCTTTTTCCGCTTTACGAAATTCGATGTCTTCCTCTTCATAGCCGGCACGTTCCTCAAGTTCTTCCGGATAACCCGTTGCAACGACCATGACAACAAGTTCTTCACCAAGTTCAGAATTGATTGCCGTACCGCAAATGATTTCGGCGTCATCACCGGCAGAGCCGTTAATAAGTGTTGTGGGTGTAGTTGTTTCAACAAGTGTAATATCTTCCGTTCCTGTGACAGAAACAAGAAAACTGGTTGCACCGTTGATATGAGTGTCTAACAGAGGATTATTAAGTGCATTGTAAGCTGCCTGTTCGGCTCTGTTTTTGCCGGCAGCTCTGCCGATACCCATGTGAGCTATGCCTTTGTTTGACATAATACTGCGGACGTCAGCAAAGTCAACGTTAATAAGTCCCGGGCGTGTAATTAAGTCCGAAATTGCCTGAACGCCCTGACTAAGTATACTGTCGGCAAGCTTGTATGCCGCAAGAGCACTGATATTTTTATCGGCTACTTCAAATAGTTTTTCGTTAGGAATGATTATGAGGGTGTCAGTTTGACGTTTAAGAGTTGCAATGCCAAGGTCAGCGTGTTTATTACGTTTGGGACCTTCCGCGAGGAAAGGCTTTGTCACAACTCCAACTGTCAGTATTCCCATAGAGCGCGAAATTTCAGCAACTACAGGTGCCGCTCCTGTTCCTGTACCGCCGCCCATTCCTGCGGTAATGAAAACCATGTCCGCGCCTTCCAATGCTTTTTTAATTTCTTCACGGCTTTCTTGAGCCGCCTGAAAACCTACTTCGGGCTTCCCGCCCGCTCCAAGACCGCGTGTAAGCTTTTCGCCCAGTTGAATAAGCGTTTCCGCTTTTGAAGCACCCAACACTTGCGCGTCTGTATTTGCGGCAATAAAATCTATATCTTTAACTTCATCATCAATCATTCGGTTTACGGCGTTGTTGCCGCCGCCGCCGACTCCGATTACTCTAATTTTAGCTTTCCCTTTAGGAAAAAACAGAGGGTCCGTTTTCGCCACTTCCCTTCCTCCCGCCTGTATGTAGAACTTATACAGGATATTATAACACAAAAATAAGAATTATCAATCATTATTTTTACCTATTACAAAAATTAGATTCTACACGGAATATTTATACATTTTGAAGTATTGTGACTTTGTACTTGAAATATCAAACGAACCTTCGTACTCAAGCAACTGCTCATTTACAACTTTGTCGGAGCGAATAGCACCTGCGAACAGCGCGATTTTCTCATTTATATTTTCGTTAGAGCCGATATAAACATCCCAAAGCCCAATTTTTGCGGTAATATTGTTTATGTCCGAAACATCAATACTCCAAGCGTTCGGAATGTTATATTCGGACAATGCCCTTGAAATGTCGATTATCGTAACAAAGATGTTCGTATCTTCTGTTTCAATTTGTTTGCCGGCAGAAGCCTCTGAAAAACTCATGCCCGTTGCAACCGGAAGTGACGAATCTGACGCGTAAGTTTCAACGCCGAGGATATAACCTGTTTCATCAACCAGAACAAAGCTGTCGCCGTATTTAATATAAACACGGGGTTTTCTTTCTTTAATATTAACCGTAACAGAATCCGGCAATTTTTTTATTATTTCTGCCGAAAACACGAACGGGTTTTTTTCAAGCATTTTTTCTGCTTTTGATGCCGAAACAGAAAAATAATTCGCTCCTTCAATAAGTCCTGCCGCTGTAATCTCGTCTTTTGACAGCCTGACGGCTCCGGTAACTTCAATTTTTTCTATGCTGAACACAGGCGACTGAACAAACACCATCAAACCCAACAATCCTATGGCTAAACAACCGATTGTAAAAAAAATTCTTTTTGCGCGTTTTTTCCTGCGTTCTTTAATTCTATGTTTGCGCTTTTCACGCGGTGATAATGTTTCGTAATCTTTCATAAATAAAACCTCTGAAAATGAAAGCCTAATTAAGCAAAAGATTAAGAGATAAGACCTTGGAGACTATCCGTCCCCAAACCCCTGACCAAAGGGATTTCATCCCTTTGGAATCCCATCTTTTTGCAGACGGAATGTAACTGTAAATTTGCGGTTACATTCCGTCTGCAAAAGTTATCTTCTTTGTTTCTTTCTTCTTTAAGAAGAAAGAAACAGGGTGCGGGGCAACGCCCCGCGACCTTAATCTTTTACTTCTTTTCCCAGTCTTCTTTATTGACTTGCCTTGTACGTGCAATTGAAAGAGTTCTAGGCGGAACATCTGTAGTTATCGTGCTGCCGGCGGCAGTGTAAGCTCTTTCGCCGATTGAAACGGGTGCAACCAAATTTGTATTACATCCGATAAATGCTCCGTTGCCGATTTGTGTACGATACTTTCT
>JAISHX010000221.1 GCA_031262335.1 Clostridiales bacterium | reverse complement strand
GAGTATCGCCTTCAATAAAATTTTTAACCAGTCTTTGGTTTTCATCGTCGAAAGCAATAAGATTGGGCATTTGTATTCCTGTTTCTTTTAGTCGGTTATAGTCACGCAATTCCGCCTCTAACTTATTGCTTCCAAACGTATATGTGCTGCAAGGTTCATAATGAAGTTGCTTAAAAACATATTTCTCATTATTACATTCGGCAATATAAGAATATCCGCCTTTACCTTTGCCGATAAATTTTTCAATTGTATATGTGTTTCCGTCAACTGCAAATAAACTACCTTCTGAAATTTCTACCATTGTTGTATTAACTCTCCGTGGTCGTCACGGAATGTTCCGGTTGCAATCATAATTAAATCAACAATATACCCAATTCCAAACATTCCCCCTGTAAAAAGCCAAAGCAGACCTGTACCTATTTTTCCGGAATAAAATCGGTGAAAACCCGCTACACCAAAAAGACCACAAAGTAATAAAGCGGCAAGACGGCTTTTTGGACTAATACCGTAACTGCGTCCCACAGCGTAACTGTAATGATTATGGACAGTAACTTCATGGTTGTATAATGTTGCAGGCGGCGGTGGAGGCGGACTGGTATAATAGTTGCCGTATTCCGGAGCGTGCGGAGCCGACGGGAGCGGCGGGGGAGGGGGACTATTATAATATCTGCCGTATTCCGGAGCACGCGGCGGCGGACTGTTATAATAACTGCCGTGCGGAGCACGCGGAACAGTATCACGCACGACTTCCGCCACAGGAATAGATTTGCGTACCAAATCTTGTACATGCTCTTTGCAATAATGACGACCGTTTACTTCAACAAGGCATGATTCACAAAAATCTCTGCCGCAAATGGCGCAAGTTCCTGCTGCTTCATACTGCTGGTGCAAAACACAACGCATATTAAAGCCTCCGTTCATTGTTCGTAGGTTGGTTAATAAACTTTATTAGCATAAACGCAACGTAATAAAGAAAGTATGAACAGTGAGGGGAAATTTTTTTTAATATCCAAATTCCCGCAAAAACAGAAGCTTTTTTATGCAAATAATTGAACGCCACCAATTTGCGCTTACTGCAAATTCATTCGGATAATTTATCCATTTCCAAGAGACATCCCATGAACCGTCTGAATTTTGAGTTTCTTTAAGAAATTTGCACTCTTGCTGTATAATTTGCTGTATTTCTTTGTCGCAGTAAAGAGGACTGTTTTTCTTTATGTTAAAAAATGACGGTGTTACGGCATATTCTGTCCAACAATCAATGTTTGAATTATCACAGATTATATTTTTTATGTCTTCTTTAAGTTTATTTGTAAAATCAGCATTTTGATATAACGGCAGGTTTTGCAAATCATGAAATAAATTTATATAACAAACAAGCTCGTGCATATCTTTCATTGGCGCGGACATGAACGCCTCAATAGATTCCGCAACTATTCTTTCGGCAGTTTTAAAAAACGGGTGATTATTATCGGCATTGGACACAAAAAACGACGCTAAACTTGCGGTAGGATTGTAAGTTGATGGATTTTCATAGTTGTCCGAACAATGCCACCATTGTGCGTGAGGGTAGTTGTTATTTTCAGGAACAGCATAATACCATTTTTTCCCGCTAAAACATTCGCCGCTTGACAGAAAATCAAGTATACCTTTTGCAACAGTATTGGCTTTATCATAGTATTCATAAACGCTTATTTCGCGCAAAATTTCGATTGCAGCTTCTGTTTGAATCGGTGATGAATAAGGGTTTAAGGCGTCTGCCTCCAATGCGTGTCCAAAGCCTCCGTCCGAATTTTGATAATCGGAAAGTATATCCAAAATTTCTTTAACTGTAGCTTTGCTGTGCTCAAAATGATATTTAAACTGCGCCAAATCAATAGGGCGGGCATTTCGGTAAACAAACCGTTGCGCTTTTTCATGAACAACACGGGACAAAATTGTGTCCTGAATCGCGAACATTTTTTTCTCATCTTCGTCGGTTGCGTGGTCGTATCCGAAAAGATGCAAAACTGAATGAACAGTCAAAAGAGAAATTTCATATTCGCTACGACACCAAAAATTTTGTTCTTTTGCTTGTTTTTCGGCGCGGGAAATACAAATAACAATGTCGCCGATTTCCGCACCGCACGGAAATTCTCCGCTGTCGTAAGCGGGAAAACTCAATACATCGGTAACTGAATCAATGCCGCGGTAGTTTTTATTCAAAAGCCGAATTTCTTCTTCTGTTACGAATGAAACGCTTATATTGGCGTCTTTGCCGAAATAGCTAAGTGCAACAAGCGCGGATATTTCACAATCATGAAAATACTTTTTATAGGCTACGTCCGCGCGGTTATCAATAAAAATTTTGCTCATTTTTTTATTCCTCTTTTTGAATTTAACGAACGCCTCCCGCACCGAATTGAGTGCAGGAGGTTAGTCTTATTCACGGTGTACTTTTGCGGCGGTAAGTTCTTTTGTTGTTGCTTTGGGATAGGGGACACGTTCATGATACATACCTCTGAAAACGCGCATAAATGCCGCCGCAAGTATATTTAGGTCTTTTATTGTCAGGTCACATTCCGCAAGCTGATTATCATCAAGCTTATCTTTCATAAGTGTACGGACAAACTGGTCTATTTCTGCCATTGATTTTCCGGAAGGCGCGGCGGAACGTACAGCCGCCTCAACCGTGTCCGCAAGCATAACAACCGCCGCTTCACGCGTAACAGGGCGTGCACAGTGATAGCGGAAATCCTCTTCGCGAATATCGGCATCCGGAGTTTCCTTTTTTGCTTTAAAATAGAAATATTTTATAAGCGTGTTGCCGTGATGAGTTGCAATTATATCCCAAATTGCGGGAGGCAGTTTTTTCTGCTTTGCAAGTTCAACCCCGTTTGAAACATGCTCGGTAATCACTTGAGCACTTGAGAGAGGGTCCATAAATTCATGCGGATTTTCGCCGGGGGCTTGGTTTTCGGAAAAATATTGAGGATATTTCAGCTTTCCTATGTCATGGTAATATGCGCCGACGCGTGCAAGTCCGGCATTAGCACCAATTGCATATGCTCCTGTTTCGGCAAGGTTTGAAACTATTATGCTGTGGTGATATGTTCCCGGAGCTTCGATTATAAGTCTTTTTAAAATTTCGTTGTTTGGGTTTGTGTATTCCATTAGTTTTATCGGAGTTATTATTCCGAAAACAGCCTCCCAAAACGGCAAACTGCCGATACAAATTATTACAGTAAAAACTCCCGCAAGAGCAGAGTAAATAAGCATATTGAGCATTTCGGCAGAATAGGATTTATTAAACAATAAGTAGATTGCCGCAGTGAGGCAAGAACAGAAAAGACTTAATATAAGTGCCGCAGTAAAAATTTTGTTGCGCTCAGTCGCGCTTTTTCCGATAATTGCAACAAAAACACCCGAAAGCGCATAATACAGAAGGAATTTTACGTCGGCTCCGTTTGCTGCGGCAGCGTTAGCTGTAAGGCATATTGCAACAACAATCGCAAGCTTTATATCAATAAGCAACGAAACAAGCATTACAACAGGCAAAATAGGGTACAGCGGAAACGGCACAAAATTTAGGATTCGGCATATAACCATTCCGCCGACGTAAAAAGTGAAAATAAGAACTATATTTTTTGTCGAAGTCAAAAATTCACGGCAAAAATTATACATGTACATAATTCCGCACACAAAAACAAGTCCGCATATAAAAAGTCCTCCGATAAGCGGATAAATGTTTTCAAGAAAACTACCGCCGGCAACACCGAGTTGTAAAAGAGCGGCATACGCTTCCGGAGAAATAATTTCGCCGGCAGAAACAATGTTTTGCCCCTGAAGGTATACAACAGGTTCAACGGCAGCCTCTGCTTCTTCTTGTATTTTTCTGGTTTGTTCGTCGTCAACAGATTCGTTCGGCTCAAGAACACTCGTAATTATTGTAGAGGCGGCATTACGCGCAACAGTTGCCCAATCTTCTTGTGCAAGATTTTCACGCACACTTGACAATGCTTTTGTAAGACCATCGTTGTCTTTTTTTATTCCGGCGGCAAGCGTACTGTCAACAATAGAGTGAACTTTGTTTGAAAAAGTGTTAAAAAGCTCGGTAGATATTGAAGAAAGGTATTGAAGTTGGTCTGGTTCAAGATTTATATCCAACTCGGGAAATGCAGTCGGCAGTGCAATTGTTTCGCCGGGCGGCTGAATTGGGTTAATTAGCATACGCGTAGTTTTAAGTTGCTCAAAAAATGCGTCAAGCTTTGCGAGTATGCGTTCATTAACCGTTGAATCCATCACATAACGCGGCATAACCGAATTGGACGCGGCAGTACGCAAACGCTCTGTTGCAACATCATTTATAATTTCACGCGTGGCGGAAAAAGTCCTTGGGGCAACACCGCCTTCTTTAATAGGCTGTCCGTATTTTATAAGAGAACCGGAAACAATGCACCCGATTGTAACAACAAAAGCTATAGCCGTGAATATAAAAATCTGAAATTTTTGTTTTTTTCTGTCCGTCATCGCGAATCGTTCCTTTGCGTACTTTTTGAATTTCCGGAATTTTTTTGTAAATTTGTTTTGGAAATATGATACCTTTGTCCGGAAACAGGTCTTTTAGGTTTTTCATATGCCGCAATTATTTTTTGGACAAGCGGATGCCGCACAACGTCTTTGCTCGTCAGTTTGCTTATTGCAATGCCTTCAATGTTTTTGAGAATTTCGGCGGCATCAATAAGTCCTGATTTTTTGTCCGAAGGCAAATCAACTTGTGTCACATCGCCTGTTACAACAACTTTTGACCCGAAACCTATTCGGGTAAGAAACATTTTCATCTGCTCACGCGTTGTATTTTGAGCCTCATCAAGTACGATAAAAGAATTGTCCAAAGTACGCCCGCGCATATAAGCAAGCGGCGCAACTTCGATAGTTCCGCGTTCGTGCTGTTTCGCAAAATTTTCGGGTCCCATAATGTCGTTAAGCGCATCGTAAAGCGGACGCAAATACGGGTCAACTTTCTGTTGCATATCGCCGGGTAAAAATCCGAGTTTTTCACCCGCCTCGATT
>JAISHX010000199.1 GCA_031262335.1 Clostridiales bacterium | reverse complement strand
AGAATCTGTTTTGCCGGCAGGATAACATATAAGAGTGGTTCCTGCTTTATTAAACAGCACTCCGTCAATACTTTTATAATATTGATTATTGCTGTCAACAGAGATATATGATAAGCTACCGCAGTTAGCAAACGCCGCATCGCCAATACTTGTAACGCTGCTTGGTATGTTTATACTTGGCAAATTTGTACAACCATAAAACGCATAGTCGCCTATGCTTGTGACGCCGTCCATTGTCACGCTTTTCAAACTTATACAATTACGAAACGCAATTTTTCCAATACTTGTGGCGCTGTTCTGTATGGTCACGCTTTCCAAATTTATACAATCAGAAAACGCCGCTTCGCCAATTTTTGTGACGCTGTTCGGTATGGTTACGCTTGTTACACTTTCACAACCATAAAACGCATTGTCGCTAATTTCTGTGACGCTGTTCGGTATTGTGACGGGACCGCCCATGCCTTTATAATATCCCAGCACGCCTTTGTCGTTTATGGCAAAGTCGCTGGCGCTCCCCCCCCCCCCGACGACATCGCCATGGCGGTTACGGTACAGCACATCACGAAACTCAACATCATCAGCACCGTGATAAGCCAATTTTTCATACTTTTGACTCCCCTCCTGAAAATGAGTAAATCCGTAACAAGCAGACTGTTTCCAATCTTACAATTTTCAGAAAACATATGAATCCTGCCGACGGATTTACATTAAAGTACGTCTATTTGGTATAATATCACAAGAGAACCAGTAATACAATAGTATTTTTAAAATAATTTTTTTTATTTTACCTTGGAGGAGATGTAATATTTCACTTGTCAAAAAAATAATTTTTCGACAATTATTTTTATCCCGATAGCGATAAGAACAATTCCGCCGACACGTTCGGCTTTTGCACCCAAAAGTCCGCCGGCTTTACTGCCGAGATAAACTCCGGCGGCGGAAAACACAAATGCGACAATGCCGATTATTCCCGACGCTCGCCACACGGGGACGTCTGTCAAAGCAAACGACACGCCTACCGTCAACGCGTCAATGCTTGTTGCAACCGCAAAAATTAACATTGCCTTAACAGACTCTGCCGGTTCGGTTTCTTCCTCTTTAAATGATTCGATAAACATTTTGCCGCCGATTACCAAAAGAACGCCAAAAGCCACCCAATGCCCATAGGCATTTACATATTTACTGAAAAAAGAACCGAAATAAAAACCCGCGACAGGCATTAAAAACTGGAATCCGCCAAAATAACAGCCAAACTTCAGCGCGGTTGCCGGTTTTACTTTTTTAATCGAAACGCTGTTAGCCACAGAAACCGCAAACGCGTCCATTGCAAGCCCAACCGCAATAATCAGTATGGTGAAAATATCCATCAGCGTACTTGTCCGTTTCCGTAAACAATAAACTTGCAGCTTGTTAATTCGTTTACTCCCATTGGTCCTCTTGCGTGCAATTTTTGTGTTGAAATTCCGATTTCACAGCCAAGTCCGAATTGTCCGCCGTCAGTAAAACGTGTCGAGGCGTTTACAACGACAGCCGCCGAATCAATTCGGCGTGTAAATTCATTAGCATTTTGATAATTTTCTGTAACGATACATTCTGTGTGTCCGGTAGAATACTTTGAAATATGTTCGACAGCCTCATCAAGATTTTCTACGGTTTTTACAGAAATAACAAAATCAAGAAATTCTTCCGCAAAGTCGGCATCTGTTGCCGTGGCAACATTTTTTGTGTTTTTGAGAATTTCAAACGAATATTCATCACATTTAAGCAAAACGTCTTTTTCGTCAAGACGTTCTTTTATTACAGGTAAAATCCGGCTTGCGGCGTTTTTATGAATGACAAGACTTTCTGCCGCATTGCATACGGAAGGACGTGATGTTTTGGAATTAAAAACAATTTCCGCCGCCATTTTCGCATTTGCCGACTCATCAATGAAAATGTGACAGTTTCCCGCGCCTGTTTCAATAACGGGAACAGTTGCTGTTTCTTTAACGGAACGTATAAGTCCTTTTCCGCCTCGCGGAATCAATGCGTCAAGATAGCCGTTAAGGTGCATAAGCGCATGAGCCGATTCCCGTGATGTGTCTTCAACAAGCTGAACACAGTCGGCAGGTAAACCGGCTTTTTCCAACGCACATCTTAGTGTTGCGGCTATTGCTTTATTAGAATTTATCGCTTCTTTTCCTCCGCGTAAAATTACGGCATTTCCGCTTTTAATACAAAGCGCGGCGGCGTCAGCGGTAACATTGGGGCGTGATTCATAAATTATACCTAAAACGCCGAGCGGTACACGGACTTTATGCACGCGCAATCCGTTCGGACGGACAGTTCCTGAAATGACTTCGCCTATAGGGTCTTTTTGCGCGACTACTTCAAGTATTCCGTCTGCAATACCTTGCAAGCGGTTTTGATTAAGAGTAAGGCGGTCTATCATTGAAGGATTCATTCCGTTTATAACAGCTTCGTCGATGTCCTTTTTGTTTGCCGCAAGAATTTCGTCCGCATTTTCCAAAATCATTTGTGCGGCAAATTTAAGTGCTGAATCTTTCTCGTTTGATGATGCAACGGAAAGTGCCGCCGCAGCTTTTTTTGCAT
>JAISHX010000053.1 GCA_031262335.1 Clostridiales bacterium | reverse complement strand
TATACGAAATAAAAGAAATTTCTCCGCGTCCCGAATGGGTTGGTAAAACTCTACGTGAGGCGGAAATTCGGCGTGTTTGCGGCGTAACTATTCTTGGTGTGTATCGAAATGAAAAACTAAACGTCACAGTAATGCCTGATTTTGTTATTGCAAAAAATGATGTTTTAATCGCACTTCAGCCAAAAAAAGAAAGTCCTAAAAATTGACATACTCGTGTGTTTCGCTGTTTTATAAACACCTGAACATGGCGTTTTGTGTGGTTGCGGTATTTAGTCTCCTTTCAGAGGAAGAAAATTTCGTTAAAAATAGTATTGTAATCATGGTTTAATTGTGCTAATATAACAACAAGTGCACTTTGTTTATAAACCTGGCGGCAGATTAATATGTTTTCTGAAAATTGTAAGATTGGAAACAGTCTGCTTGTTACGTATTTACTAATTTTTAGGAAGGGAGTCAAAATTATGAAGAATTTACTTATCACGATGCTGATGTTAGGTTTCGTGACGTGCTGTGCCGTAACCGCCAAAGCGGCGGACAGCGACTTTGTCAGAAACAACGGCGTGCTTGGATATTATCAAGGCACGGGCGGCGACATTGTAATACCAAACGACGTCACCGTAATTAGCGATAATGCGTTTTTTGGTTGTGAAAGTTTGACAGGCGTGACCATACCGGACAGCGTCACAAGCATTGGCAGAGCGGCGTTTTCTGATTGTATAAATTTGACAAGCGTCACAATACCAAGCAGCGTCAAAAGTATTGGAGAACTTGCGTTTCGTAATTGTACAAGTTTGACAAGCGTCACAATACCGGAAGGCGTCACAAGCATTGGCGCCTATGCGTTTTATGGTTGTACAAATTTGACAAGTATAAACATACCAAGTAGCGTTACAAGCATTGACCCCGCGGCATTTGCTGGTTGCAATAACTTATCATCTATAAATAGCAATAATCAATTTTATCAAATTATTAACGGAGTGGTGTTTAATAAAGCAGGAGACACTCTTATATTGTATCCTGCCGGCAAAACAGATTCTGCTTATAATATTCCGGACGGCGTCAAAAGCATTAGCGCCTATGCGTTTTATGGTTGTCAAAGTTTGACAACCTTGAACATACCCGAAAGCGTCATATCCGTTGGTGAATATGCGTTCTATGATTGTCCAATGTTGAAACAAGTGATTATGTCAATATCAGCCAGACAACCAGTCCCACCCGCCACCCTATCCGTCGAAGAGATGGTCACCATTGCATTTGGTGGTTCTCCGCCAATACCGCCGGTAATACCTTCACCTAGTATTCCTATGCCTTCTTACCCGACACCTTCGCCTGTTCCTTCCCCGTCAAATCTCAAAAAGCTTGTTATTGACGGTACGGGACTTAGGGATTTACCCGACTTAACAGCTTACACCGCTCTTGAAGAACTTTCCGTCATAAACGGCAATTGGTTTGCAAATGTGACATTGCCCACGTTGCCTAATCTTAAATTTTTGGCAATCACGGAAGGCATGCTTAAAACTATTGACTTATCCAATGTACCGGGGTTAGTTGAATTATTTTTGTACGACAATCAAATATCCAATATTGATGTTTCGATGCTTACTAACCTTGAAACCCTTGACATTCATGAGAACAACATCACGGATATTTCAACTGCCAATGGCTTAAATTCTCTGCGTTATGTTGACGTTGCAAACAATCTCCTCGACCTCTCTGATGCGTCTGTCATTAAGTCTATAGACATGATTCTCGCAACAACGCAAACCAACGACGGTGAATTATATTATCAACCACAAGGTACTCCGCTTACACCGGCTGTTCTTTACGGAGATACAAACAAAGATGGCACTGTCAACACAATAGATTTGCTTTGGTTGCGCCGTTACATTACCAATGGCAATGACCCATCTTACCCCGTCCCATGTGAGGATGACGCCGCCGATGTATATTATGACGGATACATTGGGTTGGATGACATTATTACTTTGCGCCGCTATATAGTAGATTGGTATGACTCGCTTCCTATCACTCCTTCTATCATTCCTCCTATCAAGATAAAATCGTAAACTAAAAAAGGCAGAATAATATCTGCCTTTTTCTATTTTCTAACATACGCAAGAGGGTTTGTGTGTGTTCCGTTTACACGCACTTCAAAATGGCAATGCGGACCTGTTGAATATCCCGTACTGCCGCATTTTGAAATAACCTGTCCCGCATTGACATAATCCCCGACAGATACAACCAGCTTTGAATTATGCCCGTAAAGTGTGGAAATTCCGCCGCCGTGGTCTATTACGACAGCATATCCGTAGCCGCCGTAATATTCCGCCAAAATAACTTTTCCTGAGCTTGCGGCGGTTATATCGGTTCCTTTAGGCGCGGGAATGTCTATTCCCGTATGAAAAGAATGTGTCTTACCGCTTATCGGGTCAACACGGTAATCATATCCCGAAGAAATCGTATGATACCCCGAAACAGGCCATTGCATTATACCGCCTGTATATTTTTCCGCCAATGATGCGCGTGCTTTTTTCTCCGCCTCTTCACGCGCAAGACGTTCTTCTTCATTTTTTGCCGCTTCAGCCGCTTCGGCTATTAAGGCACTAAGAGCTGCGTCTGTGTTTTGAAAGTCCGTAATTTGCGTAGAATAATAATTTTCGTTTTTTTCCAATTCAAGTAGGCGGGTTTGCTTTTCCGCTATTGTATTTTCTAAAGTTTGTTTTTTAACTAACGCGTCCTGTGCCAAAATTTCCGCTTGAGAGCGCGCATTTTCTAAAAGTTTCAAATCATCTGAAATTTTATTTTCAGATTGCTGAAGATTTTTAATCATAGAATCATCATAAAGAACAATTTGGTTTATATATTCCAAGCGATTAAGAAAATCAGACACACTTTTTGAATCTATAAGCACGTCCAAGTAATTTACAGAACCGTTTTCCTGAATATACCTTATGCGTTCTTTTAACGCCTGCCTCTGACCTTCAATAAGAGATTGAGTTTGTGCTAAATCTGATTCTGTATTTTCGATAAGAACGTTTGTTTCATATAAGTTTACATTGACAACGGAAAGTGCGTCTTCCGCCTCGTCAAGCGCGACGTCAAGACTTGCTATTTCTGTAAGCGTTTCGCTTTTTTCGGCGGTTGTATCGTTGAAATAATCAACAGCGCGGCGCGATTGTTCGTTTAACTCTTCACGCTGGCGTTCCAATTCGCGCTGACGTTCTTTGAGTTCAGCAAGCGAATCTGCAGATACATGAACATAAGAAGTTAAGGCAATTAACAGCGCAATAAATAAATTAAATATTTTTTTGTTCATATTATACCTCCAGATACTTTCTTAATGCGCCTACCGCGCTTAATGCTCCAAGCAAAATACCGCTTATAATTGCAATCGGAGCAATTATCGGAAAAACTTCTTCTGTTGGCAAAAACGATGCTATATTTGTTATAAATGAGAATTGTTCTGAAATAGCGTGTACAATTAACGGATAAGTAATTGCCGAAACAGCTGCCGCAACTGTCGCACCGATACCGCCGATAAAAGCTCCTTCAAGCCTAAAAGGCCATTTTACAAAGCTATCTGTTGCGCCGACATATTTCATTATTGTTATTTCATTTTTGCGGCTCGCAACGGTAATTTTTATCGTTGTCGTTATTAAAATTACCGAAAGTACAGCCGTAACAAAAATGATAACAGCACAAACTATATTTGCAAAATTTGAAACCCCTTCAAGAAATTCGGTAACATCTTGCGCTTGACGTACTTTAACTACCCCCATATCGACAAATGTTTCAGAGGAAAGTAATTTAACAACAGCTTTTTGGTCTTTTGCTCTGTATACGACTACTTCAAACGAACGCCGAAGAGGGTTATCGTTTTCAAGTCCCATAACAATGTCGCTTCCTTCTTCAAGAGAATCGGCGAAGGAGGCAAGGGCTGCTTGCGCGGAAACAAAATGCACTTCTTTTACGTCATCAATATCGGCTATTGCGTTATATATTTTATCTAACTCCTCGTCCGGAACAGAATCGTCTATAATTGCGGCAATACCAACAGCACTTTCTATTTGCCGTAAGCATTCGCGTATATTTACGGCAACGGAATAACTTATTATTAACAGCGACGCGCATATAAAAATCGTTATTATTGAACAAACGGACATAAGCGAATTTTTAAGTGCTGATTTAAAAGCCTCCGCGATATAAAAAAAAGCATTGTTTATTACGGAAGAAAAACGGCGGCGGGTAGGAAAAAAATTCAATTTTCATACCCTCCTTTCACATCACGAAGAATCGTCCCGTTTTTTAACGCGATTACACGTTTTTTCATATTATCTACAATGTCCCAAGCATGAGTGGCGACAAGTACAGTCATTCCTTGCTTTTGAACATCAGAAAGCAACATCATAATTTCCCAAGAAGTATCGGGGTCAAGGTTTCCTGTCGGCTCATCGGCTAACAGAATCGGCGGGCGGTTTACAATTGCACGCGCAAGAGCAACTCTCTGCTGTTCGCCGCCTGAAAGCTGGCGCGGATATGAACGCGCTTTTTTATGAAGTCCAACCATAGAAAGTGTTGCCGGAACATTTCTTTTTATTTCTCTGTGAGTTGCATCTGTTATTTGCATCGCAAACGCAACATTCTCATAGACTGTTTTATTAGGCAAAAGACGGAAATCCTGAAAAACAACGCCGATTTGACGCCTTAAATAAGGAACGTTTTTATGACTGACATTTGCGATATTTTGTCCGTCTATTAAAATTTCTCCGCTTTGAGGCTCTTCTTCTTTTAAGATAAGTTTTATCAGCGTTGATTTTCCGCTACCGGAAGGACCTACAATAAAAAGAAATTCTCCCTTTTCCACGGAAAAAGACACATTTTTTAGTCCTTTTATACCTGTATCATATATTTTTGTAACATTTTTAAACCTAATCAATTATAAGGCTTCCTTTCACACAAATCAAAGAACACACACTTACCGCATAGCGGATTGCGTGCTTTGCACACGGCTCGTCCGTGTGAGATAATTTGGGCATTATACCGTATTTGATTTTCTTGCGGCAAAATTTCTGATAAATCCTTTTCTATTTTATCCGGCTCTGTGTTATCTGTCAATCCAAGTTTGTATGAAACACGTTTGACGTGAGTATCTACAGCAACACACGGAATACCGAAAAGCTCCCCCAAAGCTATATTGGCAGTTTTTCTGCCTACCCCGGGAAGAGTGGTCAATTTTTCGATAGAATCGGGAACTTTTCCGTCATATTCGGAAATTATCTTTTGTGCCGAAAGTATTATATTTTTAGCTTTTTGCCGGAAAAATCCTGTGGAACGAATATCCTCCTGCAACTCTGTTTCGTCTGCTGCCGCAAAGCTTTCAAGCGTACTGTATTTTTTGAATAAAGATTCTGTCACTATATTTACTCTTTCGTCTGTGCATTGCGCACTTAGTATTGTCGCAAAAAGGAGTTCATAATCTTTTGTATAATTTAGAAAACATTTAATTTCGATACCATAAACTTCATCAAGAAGTTGTGTAATTTGTTTTGCCTTTTTTTCTCTCTCCATAAAAATTTTCACCAATCATATTGACAAATCACATTTTTTTTTATATAATTCAAATGTTGCGCCCTTAGCTCAGATGGACAGAGCACCGCCCTCCGAAGGCGGGAGTCGTCGGTTCGAATCCGATGGGGCGCGTTTTTTATGTTTTGCGGCTTATATAGCCTCCGAATTGTTTA
>JAISHX010000052.1 GCA_031262335.1 Clostridiales bacterium | reverse complement strand
GTAGGGCTTCTTCCTGCCGCTTTCTGCGGAGTTGATATAGAACAGCTCCTTGCCGGTGCCGCCCATATGGACAAACTTTGCGAAAATGAAGACGTATACAAAAATCCCGCATATATGTATGCCTTAATCAATTATATATTGCTTCAAAAAGGGCAACCTATTTCTGTAATGATGCCGTATGCGGACTCCCTCAAATATATTGCTGACTGGTATGCACAGCTTTGGGCAGAAAGTCTTGGCAAAAAATTCAATAATAAAGGTGAAGTTGTCAACGTAGGTCCTACTCCCGTTAAGTCTTTGGGCGTAACAGACCAACATTCACAAGTCCAGCTTTATGTGGAAGGTCCTTCCGACAAACTTGTAGTGTTCTTGGCTGTCGAAAACTTCCGCGAAACAATTACAATTCCTAAAATTTATGAAGATATACCGAGTTTAGGCTTCCTTGGCGGAATTACACACAATGAACTTATAAACGTAGAGCGTGAGGCAACCGAATATGCTCTGCAATCCGCCGGAAAACCAAGCCTTACAATCACTTTCCCAAAAGTAAATGAATTTACATTGGGTCAAATTATGTATTTCTTTGAAGTCGCAACGGCTTTTGCAGGCGAATTGCTTGAAATTAACGCGTTTGACCAACCGGGCGTTGAGGAAGGCAAAAACGCCACTTACGCCACGTTCGGCAGACCCGGCTATGAAGCAAAAAAAGCCGAGCTTGATGCACGTCCGCCAAAAAAATCCGAGTACATTATATAAATAAATTTTTGATTTGACATAAGTCCCCCGTTTCTTCGGACGGGGGAATATGTTACTGAATATTGTCAGTTTTTTCGAAAACGCTTGTAAAAATAATCGGAATTTGCTATAATATCGTGAGTTGACTTAAAAAATCACCAATTAGATTTTTATAAATTTTGAACAGCAGTATGTCACCGTGAGGAGAATGTGCTTGTGCGTAAAATAAAAAAAGCGTTTCTGACAGTAGCTTTGTTCGCTGTTATTTGCGGCACAATTCCGGCAGAAATATGCCTTGCCGTTGAAGTTTACGGCTCTCACCAGTTAAGTCTGTCAATGGGACGGTTTGCCGGTGTTTCAGCTGAGTATTATTTTTATGTGCCGCCTTCATTCCGCGAATATATCTTTGCGGGCAAGCTCGATGAAAGCGTCGCCGGCGAAATTGAACAGATTCGACTTTACTGTTCTTCCGCAAGTAAAAAATATAAACCTGCTTTGTTATTTTCGCTGTACGTTTTTGAAATAGACGATTGGAGCAACAGTCTTCCTTACAAGCTTATTGTCAAGACATCCAAATATGCTTTTGCCGTCGATTATTCGGAAGTAAAAGGTTTCACAAACCCTGACGATAACCCTATTTTCAGGCAAATTTATTCAAGAGTTGACACTGCTGATGAGATTTATAAATTATTGGAGATTTCTGATAACAAGCCTGTGCCGTCATCAGACACAATTTATATTAACGGCATTGCACTAAAAAAACCGCCCAAGAAAATTGACGGTTTGTACTATGTTCCTCTAAGGGATGTTTGTGAATCGTTTGGTATTAGAATTTTGTGTCGTGCTGATGACCGCACAGTTCAGGTTTCTCAAGATGATTTTTATGATTCGTTTAAAATATATCCGAACACCACTTCGGATAAGAGAGGCATCAAGATGCGAATAATAAACGATTCAACAGGTGACAGAACATATGTACACACAGCATATATTACACAGATTCTGAAAAAAAATGTTGAGATTGGTGAAGGCGGAAACATATATATTTATAAATGAAAGAAAAGGCGAATTTTGCATCCGCCTTTTCTTTTTTAAATAGCAAGATCAACAACCGCACCCGCCGCAACAAGCTGAAACGGATTTTGTTGGAACGCTCCCATTTTATAGTTATAGTAGTAATTAAATGATTTAAACTGCATATGTGATGCAAGCGGTTTTTCCAAAAATTCCGCCATTTTGCCATAAACAGAATCGGCAATCTTATTTACTTCTTCAAGTGCATTGTTCAGTTGATTGAAATCCAAATCTTCTATTTTTGTGCTGTCAAATGATAGTTTGCCTTCCTTCGACAAGCTAAGTCCGACAGACTGCATAGCGTCGGTTTGCTCCATAAAGCTGAAAGTCACATCGTCAGCAAGATTACTGACCATACGGCTGTGAGATTGATTTTTGGCAAATCCATTCGTTTCATTGAACTCATCGGTGAACGCCGAAATGTCCTCTTTCAACCATTCAATCGCGCTGGACATACCTTCTGTATGTGCGGCAATACGAATGCTCTCAGAATTTGCTGACAGAGATTTTGCAATATCTTTAAAACCGACAATGTTTCTTGCCAAATCTTTTGCATAACCGACAATTTCTGACTTGTAGGCGACGTTTCTTGTGATGTCTTTTGGTGAAGACTCACTAATTCCGTAAGATTTCTCCTGCCTTGGAGAATACGTTGCCATTTGGCTCGTTATGCCATTAATCATATAGGGTTTGTAATGATTATAATAAAATAAACTCGTAAGCACGACGCACACCTCCCTTTGTGTTATGCCGCACATTAACGGCGACATAAAAATTAAAAAACTCCCTATGATAACAAATTAATCCTTAATACATATCTTATACCTTTAATGAAAAAAAAGCAATAATTATTTGAAAAAACATTGTAAAAAAGTTTTTTTTATTTTATAATATTCATTGTGGTTTATAATGAATACGGAGAATTTTATGGAAAACTTTCATTTTGCCGCCACGGCGGCTTTTGGTGTCGAATCCAGCCTTAAAAGAGAAGTCATGCGTCTTGGCGCACATGACATTCTTGTTTCAGACGGGCGAGTGGACTTTTTCGGTAACGGAAATATCCTTGCAAAAGCAAATATACGCTTGCGCACAGCCGACAGAGTGTTGCTTGTCTTGGGTGAATTTAAGGCGGAAACTTTCACCGAACTGTTCGATAATGTTAAATTGTTACCATGGGGAGATTTTATCCCGCGTGATTCTAATTTTATTGTAACAGGCAAAAGCGTCAAAAGTAAACTGGCAAGCGTTCCGGACTGCCAAAGTGTGTCAGAAAAAGCCATAGTTGAAAAATTGAAACAAAAATACAACGTAACATGGTTTGCAAAAACCGGCATAAAAATCAAAATTCAAATTGCACTGCTCAGAGATATTGTAACTGTTTCGATTGACACTTCAGGCGCAGGACTGCATAAACGCGGCTACCGTCCGAAACCCGCCGCAGCTCCGATTAAAGAAACTCTTGCCGCGGCACTTATTGACTTGAGTTTTTTCCGCCATGACAGGGTTTTATTTGACCCTATGTGCGGCTCCGGTACAATTGCCGTTGAAGCGGCAATGATTGCAAAAAATATTTATCCCGGAACATTACGGAGATTCTCCGCCGAAGAGTTGGGCATAATAAGTGATGACATTTGGAAAGCGGAACTTGATGCCGCAAAAGCAGAAGTCAACGACTTACGCCCCGAAATTTTTGCATCCGATATTAACCCCGCTGTCATTGAAGATGCCGCACATAACGCAAAACGCGCCGGTGTTGCAGAATTTATAAAATTTTCTGTAAAAGATGTTTTTAACGCTGTAGTTCCGGCTGAATACGGCGTTATGATAACAAACCCGCCATACGGCGAACGCCTTGCATCCGCCGACGAAGCGGCGGCGTTATATTCAAGGCTTGGAGTGCTTTTTGCAAAAGACAAAAAGTGGTCATCTTATGTAATAACAAGTGATGAAACTTTTGAAAAATTTTTCGGCAGGCGTGCCGACGCAAAACGCAAGCTTTTTAACGGAAATATTAAAACTGATTACTATCAATATTTCGGCTCAAAACCGCCGAAAGTTTAGGGGGAACTTATTTTGCAGATTCAGGATATTGTGATTTTGTTGTTTGTAATTGTCGGAGTGCTTGTTGTCGGACTGTTTTTTCTTAGCCGATGGGCAACAAAAAAAGCCGCCGAACGTGAAGAACTTATAAGCAAGCATAAACAATCTATTTCGATTTTTGTTATTGACAAACAACATGAAAGACCTGAAAAAGTAAAACTACCTAAAGTTGTGTTGGACGCACTTCCTGTAGTTTATAAAAAAATGAAAATGTATTTTGTATTAGGAAAAGTAGGTCCGCAAGTCGTTACTCTTATTTGCGATAAAACCGCTTTTAATTACCTTTTGCCAAAGAAAACATATAATGTTGAAGTTGCGGGAATACAAATAGTTTCGGTCAAAGGTATGAAAACACCTGCGGAACAAAAGATGGCAGCGCGTGCAAAGATTGCGCGTGAAAAAGAATTAAAAAAGCAAGAAAAACTTTCTGCTAAATCCAAAAGAGGTGTGGCTACGAAATGAACTATTTTATAGCTTTCTGTGTTTCACTGATAATATCTCTTGCTTCTGCGCCTTGGCTTATAAAATTGTCAAACAAACTGGATTTTACCGACAAACCCACCAAACGTAAAAAACACAAAAACCCCACGCCTCTTATCGGCGGAGTTTTCATGTTTATAGCTTTTGCAATAGGCTATTCAATTTTTGTCGGTTTCGGCGATTTTAAGAAAATAGCAGTTCTTGCAGGTGCCGCTCTTATTTTAATAATCGGGCTTTTTGACGATTTTTTCAAAACTCGCGGACGTGAATTTTACATTTTCCCGCGTGTGCTTGTACAGCTTTTCGCCGCTTCGCTTGTATTTTTTGCCGGAATAAGATTTTGGGGCATTGCAAATCCGGTTACAGGAGAACACATTGTTTTTCCGATTGTAATTCAATATTTTGTAACTATTTTATGGATTTTCGGAGTTACAACCGTCATGAACTTCTCAGACGGACTTGACGGGGTTACGGGCGGAATTACTGTTACGGCTTGTGTGACATTCTTTATTTGCGCAATTTTGCTTAAACAGCCTGAATCGGCTTTTATGTCAATAATTTTGATTGGTGCTGTTGCCGGTTTTTTAAAATACAACTTTTTTCCGGCAAAAGTTTTTATGGGCGACTCCGGCGCAACGACGCTCGGTTTTCTGCTCGCTGTAATGGCTTTGTATGGCGCATTTAAGCAAGCGACTGTAGTTTCTGTTGCCGCTCCGGTTCTCGCGCTCGGCATACCTATTTTTGATAATGTTTTTGTTGTAATGCGCCGTTTTGTTGAACGCAAACCAATTTATAAAGCAGATGCAACACAGATTCATCACAGGCTTGTCGGTCGCGGAGTCCAACCCGCGCACGCAGCGACGTTTATTATTCTTTTAAGCGTTTGCCTTAATCTTACATCTGTGATTTTGCTACTAATCCCCTAAAAAAGGTAGGTTTTTACATGAATGAAGAAGCTTTGAAAAAAATGATGCTCCCGACAGAACTAAACAAAGTAATAAAGAATGTTAAGAAAATTATTATCCCTGAAACAAGAGCAGAAATACTTGATTTGGCTCTTGGCGGAAACGGTGCGGACACATTTGATGTCGAATTTGACGTGGACGGTAAACCGTTTAAGGAAGCATGGGTAATAAAATGCAAAAACGGAATCGTTGCAAATTATCCCGAATCTTATATGCGTCGCCGTGACCCGGAAAGTATGTTAATTGCGGACGAGTATCCAACCGACAAAACACGCCACGATGATATTATTAAAACGCCGTTTGACCAAATCAGAAAAGAAACATTTGACTGGTTAGCCGAAAGAGAAGAACTTATACTTATGCCGTTTTTTTCCGGTAATTCCGCTCTTGACATAGGTTATCAGTCTTTGCTTGTAGTACCGGCAAACGCCGCTTTCTTTGCGGCATCTCTTGCTGACTTGCAGGGATTTATTCCGTGTTCAAAAATTCCCGCGTTGTTTAAGCCAAAAGCAATTATATATGTTGCGCCGCCGTTCCGGCACAAATATTATAACGGAAAACAATATGTCGTTCACAACAGGCAGTTTGAACATCACGAAGTTTTTTCTTATAATCTTTATCCGGGACCAAGCGCAAAAAAAGGTGTTTATGCTGTTCTGCTTAATATCGGTGAACAGGAACACTGGATTACCGCGCATGCCGCAACAGTCAAAGTTATTACGCCGTATGAACGGCAGTTTGTTGTAATGCACGAAGGCGCGTCCGGCGGCGGCAAAAGTGAGATGCTTGAACAATTTAAGCGCGAACGTGACGGAAAAGTCCTTTTGGGTGTTAATATAGTAAATCAGGAACGTGTTAAACTTACAATTTCCGATATGTGTGACTTAATGCCGATAACTGATGATATGGCTTTGTGCCATCCTTCCATACAGACGGATTCAAACAAGCTTGTTGTCGCCGATGCCGAGGACGGTTGGTTTTTGCGTGTAAATCACATTGACCATTACGGCACGGATTATTCAATTGAAAGTAGCACGATTCACCCAAAAGAACCTCTTGTTTTTATAAATATGGAGGCTGTACCAAACTCAACTTGTCTTATTTGGGAACATATTCATGATACTCCGGACAAACTTTGTCCAAACCCGCGTATAATTATGCCGCGTTCATTTGTTAAAGACAGTATCGAAGGAGCAGTCGAAGTCGATATACGCAGTTTTGGGTTACGTCAGCCGCCTTCAACAAAAGAAAACCCGAATTACGGCATTGCGGGAATTTTTCATGTTTTGCCGCCCGCGCTTGCGTGGCTTTGGAGAATTGTTGCCCCGCGCGGCTATGCAAACCCGAGCATAAGCGACTCCGAAGGTATGAAAAGTGAAGGCGTCGGCTCTTTCTGGCCGTTTGCAACAGGAAAAAGAGTTAATTACGCCAACTTGCTCCTTGAACAGATTTTAAAAACAACTTCAACAAGATATATTCTTGTGCCGAATCAGTACATCGGCGCATATAAAGTCGGCTTTACAGGGCAATGGGTTGCAAGAGAGTTTCTGTCAAGGCGCGGCGAAGTTAAATTCCGCCCCGACCAACTTGAACAAGCACGTTGTCCGATTCTTGGCTACTGTCCTGCCGGCATAAAAATGGACGGAAATTATCTTCCGAAGATTTTCCTTAAAACGGAGCTTCAGCCTGAACTCGGCGTTGAGGCTTATGATATTGGTGCAAAAATGCTTACCGATTTCTTTAAGTCGGAAATTACGCAGTATTTGACTGCCGACATTCACCCAATGGGGCGTAAAATAATCGAAAGCTGTCTTGGCGATGCCTCAGTAGAAGATTATTATAATTTTATCCCGAAACTCTAAAGGAGGGGATTTTATGAAGGTTCTGTTTGTTGCGAGTGAAGTTTCACCGTATGCGAAAAGCGGCGGATTGGGCGATGTTATCGGCTCACTTCCCAAAGAACTGAAAAAACTCGGTGCAGATGTTAGAGTCGTTTTTCCAAGATACAAACACCTCAAAAAGACCCCCGACTTAAAATATGTCGGCTCCGCCGCAATTACACTTGACTGGAGGCGGCAGAGTGCATCCGTTTTTGAAACAGAAGAAAACGGAGTTAATTTCTACCTTATTGAAAATGATTATTATTTCGGACGTGAAGGATTTTACGGATACGGAGACGACCATGAACGGTTTGCATTTTTTTCAAAGGCTGCAATCGAAATTTTGCCGATAATAAACTTTGTTCCTGACGTTATTCATTTTCATGATTGGCAAACAGGTGTTGCGTGCGTGTACTTAAAAGATGTTTACAAACGATTTAAATGCTTTTCTGAAGTTAAAACTTTGTTTACGATTCATAATTTACAGTATCAGGGTTGTTTCGGACGTGAAGTAATGGGGTCAATTGAATTAAACGAAGGGTATTTTGTCAACGACAAATTAGAGTTTTACGGCAATATAAGCCTGCTGAAAGCAGGACTTACCTATGCGGACATGCTAAGTACCGTAAGCGAAACTTACGCGCTTGAAATTCAAACGCCGGAGTTTGGTTACGGACTTGACGGAATGTTGCGCAGTCGCAAAGATGACCTTCACGGAATCGTCAACGGAATTGACTATGATTTATACAATCCAGAAACCGACAGTACCATTTTCAAAACATATTCACATGATGATTTATCCGGCAAAGCAATAAACAAGCGTGAATTACAGCGTACACTCGGATTGCCTGTCCGTGACGATGTACCTGTTGTTGCCGTTGTTTCACGCCTTGTTGACCAAAAAGGCTTTGACATTTTATCTTCGTGTATACATGATTTTTTAGCGCGGGATGTCCAGTTTGTTGTTATCGGTGTCGGCGACGGACGTTATGAATACTTATTCCGTGATTTGGCAAACCGCTTTCCTGATAAAGTAAGCGCGAACATATTTTTTGACGACAATCTTGCCCGACAAATTTATGCCGGCTCGGATATTTTTCTTATGCCGTCGCTTTTTGAGCCGTGCGGACTTGGACAAATTATTGCTATGAGATACGGCACAATTCCGGTTGCACGCAAAACAGGCGGACTTTCGGACACAATCGAACATTATAATAACGTTACAAAATCAGGGACAGGTTTCCTCTTTGAACATTATATGTCTTCGGGACTGATGTGGGCTTTGTCCGAAGCTTTAAGCTACTATAACCGCAAAGAGGACTGGAACAATTTAATACAAAACGCAATGCGCAAAGATTTTTCGTGGCATGTTTCAGCCAAAAAATATATTTCATTATATGAAAAACTTACAAAAAAATGACTAATATTAAAATAAAAAGGCAGATATTATTCTGCCTTTTTAAGTGGACTGATTTTATTGAGGGATAACAGGAAGCGGGTTATACCACTGGGCGATGTGGCGGCGCAAAGTAAGAACGTCCATCAAGTCAATGCTTCCGTCATAATATACATTGGCGGCTTCCTCATCAAATGAGCCTTCGGAAAAGCTGTAACCGACAATGAAACGGCGCGTATAGAGCAAATCTTTTATTCCTACAAGACCGTCTTTGTTC
>JAISHX010000043.1 GCA_031262335.1 Clostridiales bacterium | reverse complement strand
GACTTTTTTACGATTCGTTTATTATTGACGTAACCACGCCCGAACGTACACACATGGTTTCGAGTTACGGTTATGGTTTTGGGTACATCGGAGGAAGTACAATTCCGTTTGTTGCTGCTATAGTGCTTGTTATGTTCGGCGAAAATTTCGGCGTTTCAAAAGACTTGGCGGCGCGAATTTCATTCGTTATTGCGGCGTGCTGGTGGCTTGTGTTTTCTATTCCGTTTTTGAGGGATGTTCGGCAAAAATATTCCGTACCGAGAGAACGCGGAATGATTGCAAAAAGCCTGCGCAACATCATTGAAACCTTTGTGAATATAAAAAAATACAAAGCCGTATTTGTGTTTTTGCTTGCCTACTTCTTCTATATAGATGGTGTGAACACAGTAATTCATATGGCGACGATATACGGCGCAAGTGTCGGCATTGATGAAACACAAATGATAATTGCACTGCTTGTAATACAAATACTTGCTTTTCCGTTTGCTCTTTTATTCGGCAGACTTTCCAAGAAGTTCGGCGGTGCGGCAATGTTAAAGACAGGTATTGTTGTTTATATAGGAATATGCGTTTTTGCATATTTCATGACGCAAAGCTGGCAGTTTTGGTTGATTGCCGTTCTTGTTTCAACGTGTCAGGGCGGCATGCAGGCAATTTCGCGTTCATACTTTGCGGGGATGTTGCCTAAGGAAAAATCAAATGAATTTTTTGGTTTTTATGATATTTTCGGTAAATTTGCCGCAATAATGGGTCCTGCTCTTTATGGATTTTTTACACAAATTTTCGGTGAAACACGGTATGGCGTACTTAGTATTGCATTACTGTTTGTTGCCGGAGGAGCGGTTTTTCTCTTTTCGGAAAGAAAAAAACAGGATTCATAGCAGATTTTCATATTATACAGCTTTTGAGGGAATTTGTCCAGTAACATACTCCCGCCTGACACGGAAATCAATTTTTGAGAAATAGAAAACGAGGCTAAAACTATGATTAAACATATTGTCGAATTAATTGTTCCAAATGCCACATCCGAACAATTTTATGATTTTATGATAAATCCTATCGACCATCAATATCGCCAATGGTGGGACGGCGAACATTTAAGCTTTCATATAGTGAAATCCGGTAAAGAAAATCACCTCGGTGACATTGTTTTTATGGATGAGCATATAGGAGCAAATCGCCGCTTAACATTTTTTGCAGTAGTTACAGGTGCAAACCGACCAAATCAAATTGTATGGCAGATGAAAAAATTCGGATTACGATTACCCGCTTATGTGGAGTTAAATTTGACTGATTTGGATAACGGTATATTATTAAAGCACGAATTACGAATAGGTTTTTTAGGCATCGGAAAATTGCTTGACCCTATCTTTAGAATATATTTCAATCGCTCCTTTCAAAAATCACTTAAGGAACATTGTGAAATTGAGTGGTATAGATTAGCTGAATATCTCAAAAATTAAAAACCAATCTTAAACACTGAATGGAGGAGCAAAGGTATTGAAAAACAAACTTACAAAGAGATTCTCTTTGTCCATTGCAATACTGATGTCTGTGGTTATTAGCATTAGTTCTGTCGGAACCGCTTATGCCGCGTCTTATCAAACGGATTCACCAATTCCCAATGATTTGGCAAATGATTTTGTTCCCGAAACTTCTGAAGATAATCTTTCGGCAGATGAATATGAAGACATTTTGACCGAAATCAAACAGAATGCGGTAGATGCAATAACCCCTGAACTCAAAGCGGAGATGGCAGCTTATCGTGAGCAGATTGCACAGTTTGAAGCGAAGTTAGCCTTGCATGATAGTATGAGGAGCTTAAAAGAAATATTTGCTGTGGTCGGAGAAAATTCAAAAAGAGTATTGCAATATACAGCACAATTTTGTATAATGCAATTATGGAATATAAATCAAATAATGATGTCGTTTATTCGTGTAAATACCACGTTGTATGGTGTTCTAAATATCGGCGCAAGGTTCTGACAGGGGAGGTAGAGAGCCGTCTTAAAGAAATCATACGAGAAGTATGTGCCGAAATAAAAGCGGACATTATAGAGCTGGAAACAATGCCCGACCATGTGCATTTGCTATTTGAGTTAGCCCCTCAGTTTGGCGTTCATAAGGCAGTAAAATTGATTAAGGGACGAAGTTCGCATAATTTAAGAGAAGAGTTTCCGTCTTTGAAAAGCAGGCTGCCTACACTATGGACAAATTCTTACTTTATATCCGCAGTAGGCGGCACACCTTTGGCGGCAATTAAACAATATATTGAAAATCAGAAGACAAAGTGAGCTGAAACGGCAATGGAGAAATACTGTGAATTTAGGCTGTACACAACGGCAGTAATGTACCACTGCCCACCTTTAGGCGTGGGCAGTGGTCAAAAAAAGGACGTGAAAATGTAGATGGAGCCAACGAAAAAAGAATCCGCTGTCCGTTTGGACGTTGCGGAAACAGTTGAGCCTGAACAAAAAACGCAGGAGGCAAAGCACACAATGCGTATGAAAAGAAAAGAAAAGGGGAATGACGAAAAAGATACTCGTTCTTTTGCGTTTGTACTTTTGGGTTATTGTTTGTTCTTTATGTTTGTGATTGTTGTGGGTGATACGATTGTTTCTACTATTCGCGACGAACAAATGTCGGAATTGATTCCGAACACTTTTAAATTGTTGGAGATTCTTATAGTATTTCTGTTCGGTTACATGTTCAGCAAAGATAAATGAGCATGAATCCAACAGCGGAACAGCAAAAAGCTGTCGATGCACGCGGTAATGTTCTCGTTTCGGCAGCTGCGGGAAGCGGAAAAACTACTGTTCTTGTGGAACGTGTAATGAGCCGTCTTTTTGGGGATTCCCCAACGGATATTGACAAAATGCTTATTGTCACGTTTACGGAAGCCGCTGCCGAACATATGAAGCAAAGCCTTGCAAAAAGACTTGCGGCAGAAAATTCCGCCGCCGCGCTTAACCAGCTTTCGTTGCTTAATTCGGCAAATATATGTACAATTCACTCGTTTTGTGCAAGAATGGCACGGAAATATTTTAATTCGGCGGGGTGTGACCCTTCTTTTAGAGTGTTGCCCCCGTACGAACAAAAAATACTTGTTAATGATACTTTGGACGAACTGTTTTCGGATATGTATGAAAGAGAAGGCAACGATGATTTTATTTCTTTGTCCGAAGCCTTTGACGAAAAAATAAAAGATGACGCTCTGCGTGAACTCACTTTAAAACTTTATGAGTTTTCACAGGGAGCGTCCGACCCTGTCGGCTGGATTTCGGAACAGAAAAATCTTCAAAAATATCAAACGATTTATGATTTTGAAAATAAAAAGTGGTTTACTTTTTTAATGGATTATGCGGAACGCGAACTTGCAGACGCACTCGTTGAGGCGCAAGAACTTTTAAGACAGCAACAGCGCTATGCGGCGTATTTGCCTCAGAAAAATGAAGCTGTTCTTCTTGCCGACATACGAAGTATTGAACGTGTTCTTGATGTTAAAAATGATTTTAACAGTTTTTGCCGAGAGATTGAATTTGCGTTTGAATCATTTGTCGGCGGACGGTTGCCAAAACCAAAAGACGAACGTATCAGCGCCGATGAGGCTAAAGAAATCCGCGCCGCAATAAGTGACCGCCGTACAAAATTTATAAGAGAACCTATCAAAAAACTTCAGAAAATTTTCGTTGCCGGAGCAGAACAGCTTATTAAGAATATGAATACTTCAGGACGGCTGACAGAAAGTCTTTGTGCGTTAACGCTTGAATTTGCCGAAAAATATGACGCGGCAAAACAACTAATCAATGCGGCTGACTTCGGAGATTTGGAACGCATGTGTCTTAAAGTGCTTGCCGATGAGTCTGTTCGGGATGAAATTTCCGCATCTTTTGAGGAAGTTTTTACTGACGAATATCAGGATTCAAACAATGTTCAGGAAGAAATTCTGACAAAAGTTTCAAACGGAAAAAACATGTTTATGGTCGGTGACGTAAAGCAAAGTATTTATAGCTTTCGGCTTGCGGAGCCGGAAATTTTTATAAACAAACGGGAAACTTTCAATAATAATAAAGAAACAGGAACTGTTGTTGCGTTATCGGCAAATTTCCGCAGCCGCGCAAACGTAATTGACGCTGTTAATTTCATTTTTTCACAAATTATGAGTGCCGAAACAGGCGGCATAGATTATGATGAAAGTGCCGAACTTCATCAGGGAATGACGACATTTCCGAACAATGCAAATAATTTCGATACGGAAATTATTGTTGCTTTGCCCAGTACAGATAATGAATCTGATACTCCCGAAGCTGATGATGCTGACGTTGCAGACGCGACCGTTGTCTGTGAACGTATTTTGCAGCTTTTTGAAGAAAATTTTCTTGTTGCGGACGGAGAAGAAAACCGTAAGCTTAAATTTTCGGATATTGCGGTTTTGTTGCGTGCCGGAAAAAAACATGCCGACACATTTGCAAAAATTCTTTCTGATGCGGGAATACGCGCAAGAGTTGCTGACGAAGGCGGTTACTTTGAAACAGCAGAAATAATGACGGCGGTCAGTTATCTTAAAATAATTGACAACCCTCT
>JAISHX010000001.1 GCA_031262335.1 Clostridiales bacterium | reverse complement strand
ATTGCGACTTCGGCGGCACCATGCCCGTAACCGTCCGCTTTGACAACTCCCATAATGCAGGATTTCGTTTTGCTTTTGATTTGACGTACATTATTCTTTATTGCTGATAAATCAATAACAACTCTTATCCTTCGCATAATCTATCCTTTCATGAATCTTTAATAAGGGGAGAGAATACCCCCTTATTCTATTTTAAACAAATTTTCAGGCAAGTCAACATTATAATTAAATTTTTCATACTCAACAACAATTCTTTCACTTCCGTTTGCATCATATATGACCAGTTTTGCCGGAATACGGGTATTATTGTCAACCCATAACTTTTCTGTTTTAAGGAAAGGGTGTTCGCCCGGAATTACCGCCTCAAGAACTGTACACATTGATTCATCCAGTTTTGCGGCAGCGACAGACACTTCGTTGGATTTTACATAATTTTTTACAAAAGAGGTGAGAAAAAGCTCCAGTCTTTCTGATGCCTCATTGCTTGTTACGTTCATTTTCCCTGCCACGCGTGTATTATACTGATAAATCTGCTTTCCGTCAAAAACCGTAATATTTCCCGCCGCTTTTTCGGGACCTGTTACTTCAATACGGTATTCACCTGACGTTTTGCACTGTTGTTTTGTCGAATAAGTGTGGTTTGTCTTGTTTGAAATATAAGTAACCGTTGCGTCCGCCTCAAATGATTTCATTGAGACTAGTGTTTCATTGATTTTTTCATAAGCTGTTTTTCCGCTTTCGGAAAGTCCGCCGCAACCTGTCAGAGCGATAGTCGCCATAACAACTGCTGCCGATACTGCAAGCCGAAACTTTTTCATGGTAAATTTCCCCCAAAATAAAATTATATACTAAATTTATATTGGACATGGCTGAAATTTATACTATTGAAAATTGTTTCTGCATGGAGTATAATTGGTAAAGTGTCGGGAGGGATTTTATTATGCAGGGAAAAGAGCAAAAGGGACGTCTTACCCTTATTGATGAAAAAAATGTAGATGAATGTGCCGCACTTCTTTTTGGTGTGTTCTCAAACGAGCCGTTTAATTTGACTTGGCTAAAAGAAACAAATATACGCCGCTATTGCCGTGATATGTTAAAAACTCCGCACTTCATAGGCTTTTTTTACACAATTGACGGGGCTGGGGTAGGCGCCTGTCTTGGTGTCGTCAATGATTATTTCTCGCAGGCTGTTTATGACATAAAAGAAATTTTTATTGTTTCTTCTATGCAAAGAAAAGGGCTGGGCGGAACAATGCTCCGTGAAATAGAGAAAGTGCTTGCCGCAAAAGAAATCTGTGCGGTAACACTTTTTACCAGAAAGGATATTCCGGCTTACTCATTCTATTTGAAAAACAGCTATTCGGAATCACCGGAAACGGTTTACTTCTATAAAGCGCTTCAATAACTTTATCGGCTTGTACTGCGATAAAGTTTAGTATCAGTTAGGTTAAAAAGTTAACCGACTATAAAGTTTTTGTCGTTATTTGCGCATAAAATTCTGAATAATTCGCCTTTTCTTTCTTGATTCTGACTTCCCGCCGGAGTATATTAAAATAACAAAGACGGGAGGTTTTTTTATGGAAATAAAATGCGAAGACGGCGGCAAAAACCTGATTGTTTTTATTACCGGTGATATTGACCACCACTCCGCACAGGAAATTAAACGTAAAGTGGACAAGTCATTTGAGCGTTCAAACGCAAAAAATATAATAATCAGTTTCAAAAATGTGAGTTTTATGGACAGTTCAGGCATCGGCATGCTTATGGGACGGTACAAAACAATAAATTACCGCGGCGGTGGCAAGCTTGTCGCTGCTGAAATGACCGCCGGCATTTCCCGCATTTTTGATATGTCAGGTTTATCGAAAATAATTTCCCGTGCGGCGACTGTGGAAGAAGCTGTCCGGAGTCTTTAGACGTAATTTACGGAGGAAACAAATGGGTATTGACAACGAAATGAAGGTGACTTTTTCCGCAAAGTCCGAGAACGAATCATTTGCCAGAGTGTGTGCTGCTGCGTTCGTAACTGTTCTCAACCCAACTGTCGGCGACATTGAGGACGTTAAGACAGCGGTGTCCGAGGCGGTGACAAATGCCGTTATTCACGGATATGAAAACACGGAGGGCGTTGTTCGTATGCGGTGCGTGCTTTCCGGACGGGAACTGATGATTGAAATTGAGGACGACGGAGCAGGCATTGAGAACATTGCTCTTGCCATGGAACCGCTTTATACGTCCCGACCGGAGCTGGAGCGTTCCGGCATGGGTTTTACGGTTATGGAAGCTTTTATGGACGGAATAGAGGTGGAATCATCCCCGGGACACGGCACTACCGTCAGAATGAAGAAAATATTCAATACATAGGGAAGTGATTTTTTGACGGTTGCGGCAGACAGAACAAAAGAACTGATAAAAGTTGCGCAAACAGGCACGCCCTCTGAACAAAATGAAGCAAAAAACACGCTTGTAAGAGAAAATGCAGGGCTTATATGGTCTGTTGTAAAGCGTTTTGTGGGGCGTGGATATGATTCGGACGATTTGTTTCAGATTGGCTCAATAGGGCTTATAAAGTGCATAGATAAGTTTGACATGAGTTATGAGGTGAAATTTTCAACATATGCTGTGCCGATGATTCTTGGAGAAATACGCCGCTTTCTCCGTGACGACGGATTGATAAAAGTTTCCCGTCCGCTTAAAGAAATGGCAATCAAAGCGAAATACGCTCATGAGGAACTCGTGACAAAAACAGGACGAGAGCCGACTGTTGATGAAATTGCGGCGGCAATTGAAGCAACACCCGAAGAGCTTGTTCTCGCGATGGAGGCATCAAGCTCTGTCGAGTCGCTATACAGCACCGTTAATCACGGCGATGATAACAGTGTTTTTCTTATTGATAAAATCGGGGCGGCAAATAATGATTCCGAAACAGATATGGTTGACAAGCTTGCACTTAGGGAAATAATTCAAAATCTTTCCGAGAAAGAACGTCTTGTGATACAAATGCGTTATTTTCAGGACAGAACACAATCAGAGGTTGCGGCTGTTATCGGGGTTTCTCAAGTGCAGGTTTCGCGTATAGAAAAAAGAATACTCAAAGCAATGAGAGAGCAGTTAACATAGAGCAGGATATTTCTAATGCGGCAATAAAAGCCACTTGTCGACTATTGCCTGAATTTCGGGGGTTTTTACAGGTTTGCCATGTTCGTTGTTAATATACGAAGAATCATTTGTTTCAATAAATTTCAGCCAGCCTTGGGGATTAGCTAAAAAGTAAATTCCCCAGTTTTCAAAATCCCATTCCTGCATATACTGATTGCACTCAAAGTCTATATAATGTAAAGTATTATTTTTATCAACTATAAAATTTGTAGGAAAATAGTCAATATTGAGATTTTTTGAATATAAATTTTTGCACATAGAAAAAATTTGGCTTATGTGTGAATCGGTAACAAGATTTTTTGAAATTATTTGCGCAAGAGTATCGCCTTCAATAAAATTTTTAACCAGTCTTTGGTTCTTATCGTCGAAAGCAATAAGATTGGGCATTTGTATTCCTGTTTCTTTTAGTCGGTTATAGTCACGCAGTTCCGCCTCTAACTTATTGCTTCCAAACGTATATGTGCTGCAAGGTTCGTAATGAAGTTGCTTAAAAACATATTTCTCATTATTACATTCGGCAATATAAGAATATCCGCCTTTACCTTTGCCGATAAATTTTTCAATT